>DASWQB010000284.1:0-47796 GCA_036398335.1 Afipia sp.
GAGCGCTTCGCCGCGCTTGCGGGCTGGAAGGTCGAAGTCATTTCAGCCAGCGAAGGCACCATGGGCGGCTACAAGGAAATCATCGCCGAGGTACAGGGCCGTGGAGCCTACGCGAAACTGAAGTTCGAATCCGGCGTGCACCGCGTGCAGCGCGTGCCTGACACGGAAACATCGGGACGCATCCACACCTCCGCCGCAACCGTCGCCGTGCTGCCCGAAGCCGAAGACGTCGACATCCACATCAAGGACGACGATCTGCGCATCGAGACCATGCGCGCGCAGGGCGCAGGCGGGCAGCACGTCAACAAAACCGAATCGGCGATCCGCATCACGCACATTCCGACGGGCATCGTGGTGATGATGCAGGACAGCCGATCGCAGCATAAGAACCGCGCCAGCGCGATGAACATCCTGCGCTCACGCATCTATGATGCGGAGCGCCAGCGCATTGACAAGGAGCGCTCGGCCGACCGCAAAGGTCAGGTCGGCTCCGGCGATCGCTCGGAGCGAATCCGCACCTATAATTTTCCGCAAGGCCGCGTCACCGATCATCGCATCAATCTGACACTCTACAAGCTGCCGCAGGTGATCGCGGGCGAAGCGCTCGGCGAGATGGTCGACGCACTGACCACCGAGCATCAGGCCGCGCTGCTCGCGGCCGAAGGCACGGCGGCGTGAGCGGCGCTCAAGATTTCGAAGGACGCAGCATCGACGAGGTCCGCCGCAAACTTGCCGCGACATTCGCATCGCACGGTTTAGATTCGCCTGAACTCGATGCACGAATTCTGGTCGGCGAAGCGCTGGGGCTCGATCTCACCGGGCTGATCGCGCAGGGCGAGCGCCACATTACAGTTCATGACGCTTTAATCCTCAGTTCATTCGCTGATCGTCGCATCTCGGGCGAACCGGTGGCGCGTATTCTCGGCCGCAAGGAATTCTGGGGATTGCCGCTTGAGCTGTCACCCGCGACGCTGGTGCCTCGCCCGGATACCGAGACCGTTGTCGAGGTGGCACTGGAATTTTTGCGCGCAGGAAATAAAACCAACGGCGCGATTCGCATCGCCGATATCGGCACAGGGTCCGGGGCGATCCTGCTCGCGCTGCTTTCCGAATTGCCGAGCGCAACCGGCACGGGAACAGACATCAGCGTGGAGGCGCTTCAGACCGCCCGGCGCAACGCGCGCAAACTTGCGCTTGATGGGCGCGCGTCGTTTGTCGAATGCGATTACGCAACGGGGCTCACCGGCGCGTTCGACCTGATTGTGTCCAACCCGCCTTATATTCCGTCACGCGATATTGGCCGTCTTGCCATTGATGTGCGCGGTCACGATCCCCATCTTGCGTTGGATGGCGGCAAGGATGGACTGGATGCTTACCGCGCCATCGCGCCACAGGCTTTCGCACTGCTCAAGCCCGGTGGCGAATTGATTTTCGAGGTCGGCTACGGCCAGGACAGCGATGTCCGAACCATCATGGCGGCGGCGGGACTCGCCACGGAGGATGCGCCCCGGCCCGATATGGCAGGGGTTAACAGAGTGGTCATCGGCCGAAAAACGCCTGTTAAAACACCATTCTGACAGGCAAAAAAATCGCTTGGATTATCGCTCCGGAGCGATTAGGTTCCGGCCACACCATCGGTTCAGGGTCGATGATCCCGTCAGAGAGGCGGGTCGATACCAGAGTTCTTGAAATAGAGAACCGCCGAGCGAGAGGTTCCTAAAAAAGCGGATCATGTCGAGCGCGAGGGCCGAAAGTGCCGCGCTGCTTGGGACCGCAAAGCGGACGAAAGCCTGATTTGCGCTCGAACATTTAACAATGAAACGAAGCTTGGATCGAGCTCACGCCTGAGCAAGCAAGCTGACTTGATCCAGCCATGGGCATGGCCCAACGGCATTAAAGGAACGCGTCTTTGCTGAACGCGACGAACGGCAAGTTCGGATTGAAACCAAATGACGCAACCCGCATGCGAGCGCGGCATTGCTTCCTTGCGACCCTCACGATTCAGGATCGGTAACAAAGGCACGACATGAGAAACGGTCAGAACAACAACAAGCGTATGCGTAGCAACCGCCCAAACAATAATAACAACAACCACAATAATAACCGGCGCGGTCAGAACCCGATGACCCGGGTCTTCGAATCCAACGGCCCCGACATCAAGATTCGCGGCACCGCTTCTCATGTGGCGGAAAAATACGTGCAGCTGGCGCGCGATGCGCGCTCCTCGGGCGATCCGGTCGCAGCGGAAAACTATTATCAGCACGCCGAACATTATTTTCGCCTGATCGCAGCGGCGCAGGAACAACTCCGCCAGTCGCAGCCGCAGCAATTGCAACAGCCCCGTCCAGACAACGAAGTGACGGACGATTCGGGCGACGATGCCGACAGCTATTCGAATTTCGGCGCCGAACCCGGCTTTGCTCCGCAGCCTCTATCCCAGGCACAGCCGCAATTCGTGCCGCGTGAACAGCCGCAACCACGCGAATCCTATCGCGACAACCGGCCTCAGCCGCAGCCGGCAATACACAATGATGGCGAGACCGTAGATCGCCTGCCGTCATTCATCACTGGCGGCTCGCAGCCACCCGTTAGCGGTTTCGAACCGAATGGCCAGAGCAACGGACAGGGCGAGCGTTACGCCCATCGCCGCCGCCGCCGTCCGCGCCCCGAAGGCGCGCCGGCGCAGGCGGACAATGGCGCCGCGCCGCAGGTTGACGACTTCAATTCAGGCAACGAATAAATTTCTTCGCCCTTTTCAGAACATTCGCATGCATCCGATGCGTGCGAATGTTCTCTTTCATCTTGGTGAAGCTGTCGGCACCAGCACGGGCTTCATGGATGGGATGAGGCGTGTGCGCTCACGGTGCGCCGGTATTGCCCGATAGACCTGCTTCGATGCCTCGACGATGAAAACTCCTGGAAACGGCGACGATAGCGCCGCGCCGATTTTCTCCCACGCCATGGCAGAACGCAGGAACCAGCCGCCATTGATCGGTGGCACGAACAACGCCTCGCCCCACGCAATTGGCGTGAACCATGTCTGCCGCAATAACTGGGTGATCTGCGAGCGCGAATAAGGCCGGCCATGACCGAACGGCGTATTGTCAGTGCGGGTCCATACGCCGCGGCGGTTTGGAATAACCGCCATCATGCGGCCTGATGGCGCCAGCACGCGCCAGACCTCGCGCAGCAATCCCTCCGGATCGTCCGACATCTCCAGTGCATGCACCAGCAAGATGCGATCCACTGAAGCATCCGGCAGCGGCAACGAGCATTCATCGACCAATGTCGCCAATGTCGGGCGTGCGGTCGGCCATTTCAACACACCCTGCGCCGCCGGCATGAAGGCGATGCAGCGCTCGCAGTTCTCTCGAAACAGCCCGAGATAGGGCGTCGGATAGCCAAGGCCGAGAACCCGCATGCCTTGCGCATGCGGCCAGTGGGTCTCGATGCCGCGATTGATCAACCGCCGCGCCACGATACCGATGCGCTGTGAGTAGAAATTGCGAAGATCGATCACGTCGATGGTCATGGCCGCAATCTACCACTTCCCGCAATACGATAAAGACCGCCGATCACTCCGTGCGGCATTGTCACACGATTGATTGTTTTGCCCGTTAACGCGGACTTCCAACCACGCTTATGTGCGTGTTATATGCATATTTCTCAAAACCATGGAGACGTCATGCCGGCCGAAATTCGCGTGTTTCCGTGCCTCGCCGACAATTTCGGCTATCTCATTCACGATCCGGCAACCAAGGCGACCGCCTCAATCGACGCGCCCGAAGCCGCTCCGATACTCGCCGCATTGGAGCACGAAGGCTGGACCCTGACCGACATTCTCGTCACTCATCACCACGCGGACCATGTCGGCGGCATCGACGAACTGAAACGCAAATACAAATGTCGCGTGGTTGCGCCGCACGACAATGGCGCGCCGATTCCGCTGGTCGATCAGCGCGTGAAGGAAGGCGACATCGTAAAGGTCGGCAACCTCGTCTCGCGGGTGCTGGAGACACCGGGACACACCCTCGATCACATCAGCTATATGTTCGATAGCGAGCATGCGCTGTTCTGCGCCGACACGCTGTTCTCGATCGGATGCGGCCGCGTCATCGAAGGCACCTATCCGATGATGTGGAATTCGCTGTTGAAATTGCGTGCTTTGCCGGACGAAACACGGATTTATTGCGGCCACGAATACACCGCCGCCAACGTGAAATTCGCGCTCACCATCGAGCCGAACAATCCGGCACTCAAGAAGCGCGCCGATGAGGTCGCAAAATTGCGGGCGGCGAACAAGCCGACGATTCCGTCGCTGCTCCGCGAGGAGAAAGAGGCCAATGTATTCCTGCGCGCGGACGTGCCTACGGTCGCCGCTGCGGTCGGTCTTGCCGGCAAACCCGCGTCGGACGTGTTCGGCGAAATCCGCGAACGCAAGAACAAGTCCTGATGGATGAAAGCTCGCTGAGCGCCGCCGACATCATCGCGCGGCTCGGCCTGAAGCCGCATCCCGAAGGCGGGCACTACCGCGAGACGTTTCGCGACTCTCATGTTGCTGGAAGCCGCGCGGCATCCACCGCGATTTATTTCCTGCTGGCGCGTGGCGAGAGATCGCACTGGCACCGCGTCGATGCCGTTGAGGTCTGGCATTATTACGCGGGTGATCCGCTTCTGCTCACCATCGCCGATACAGACGGACAGCGAGACATTCATCTCGGCAACGATCTAATGGCAGGGCACACGCCGCAGGCCGTCGTCCCGGCGGGTGCATGCAATCCGCGCTAGGTCTCGGCGCATGGACACTGGCCGGCTGCACTGTCGCGCCGGGATTTGAATTCTCCAGCTTCGAGCTGGCGCCTCCCGGATGGAAGCCCGATTAGCCTCGTTTAAAGATCGCATCCTTCGCCGCGATCAGTCCGCCGCCCGCGATCATCAGCGCGGCAAGACTAAGCGTCGCCGTCGGCCGCGCATATCCCGCAGCGATCAGAAAAAAAGTCGAGAGCAGCGGCGTTGCATAAGACATGGCTCCAAGCACGCGGATATCGCCGCGCTTCATGCCGATGTCCCAGGCGAAAAATGCTACACCGACCGGTCCAATGCCAAGCGCGACGATCGCGGCCCATTGCAGCAGCGTGTCGGGCCATATCGTGGCCTCGAATATGAAATGACAAAGCGTCGCGAGAAATGCCGTCGCCAAACAAAATCCGGCAACCGCATCTGTCGGCACGCCTGCGAATTTGCGGGACATCACGGAATAACCCGCCCAGACGAAGGCACCGAGAAATGCTGCAACGAAACCTGGAATATATGAGGTCTCGAATACCGCATCACCTCGCCCGATCAGCAGCAATGCGGTTCCGGAAAGGCCGAGCAACGCGCCGGCGACGTGATACACGGTGAGCCGTTCACCCGGCAGCAACGACGACAGCAGCACAATCAACAGCGGCCAGAGATAATTCAATAGCCCCGCTTCAGCCGGCGGCGCGAAGCGCAGTGCAAGGAAGTACAGCGCGTGATATCCGAACAAGCCGCCAACGCCCACCAGCCACACCAATGGCGGCTGGCGCAATGCGCGAAATGCGCCCGGCCGCAGCAGCCACGTGAGCGGGCCGATACACGCGCCTATGGCAAACGTCATCGCCAGCAATTGAAAAACCGGAACGCGGCCTGTGGCCACCGTCAACGCGGCCAGCAACGACCACATCAGTATAGCTGCGAGACCGATAAAGGTGGCGACGCGCGGCGTCATTCGCGTTTCCGTCATGGCCCGTTATCCCGGCCATCTACGTCTTGAGACCAGCAACATGCAAGGGAAGACGTGGAACACCGGGCCAAGTGTAAAGCCCGATGATGACGGCCGGAAATAACGCAGACGTCACAGACTTGTTCGTAATCAGGTCAAATACTGACCACCATTGATAGTGAGTGTCGAGCCGGTGATGAAGCTCGATGCATCGTCCGCCAGAAACACCACCACGCGCGCGATTTCTTCCGGCTCGCCAAGCCGTGCCACAGGAATATTCGCAATGACATTCTTCTCCAGAATATCTTTGGGGACCGCCTGCACCATCTCCGTATTGACATAGCCCGGGCAGATCGCATTCACGGTGACGCCGCTTTTGCCGTTCTCAAGCGCGAGCGCCTTGGTGAAACCGATATCGCCGGCCTTCGCAGCCGAATAATTCACTTGTCCGAACTGGCCCTTCTGCCCGTTGATGGACGAAATGCTGATGATGCGGCCGAACTTGCGCGCTCGCATGCCTTCGATCACCTGCCGCGTCATGTTGAACAGCGAGCCGAGATTCGTGGAAATCACCGCGTTCCAATGATCGGGCGTCATCTTATGGAACGGAACGTCACGAGTGATACCGGCATTGTTCACGAGCACATCGATCGGACCGATCTCCGCTTCGACTTTCTTGACGCCTTCGACACAGGCATCGAACACGCCGACATCCCATTTATAAACGAGAATGCCGGTTTCGGTCTTGAACTTCGCCGCGGCATCGTCATTGCCATGATAAGTCGCCGCCACTTTATATCCGGAGGCCTTGAGTGCTTTGCTGATCGCAGCGCCAATGCCGCGCGTTCCACCTGTTACTAATGCCACGCGTGCCATGCTGATTATTTCCTCCGTTATGCCGCCGATCTTTTTGATACGCCAAGTATTCAAGTCAATTGATATAACGCAAGAAAAAAGCCCGGCAGGAGGCCGGGCTTTTCGTTTTTTGCATTGTGCACTGCGTGCGCGAAATTTTACCGCTCGACACACATCGCGATACCCATACCGCCACCGATACACAGCGTCGCGAGCGCTTTCTTTGCATCGCGCTTTTGCATTTCATGCAAAAGCGTCACCAGAACGCGCGCGCCGGAAGCTCCGACCGGATGGCCGATGGCGATGGCGCCGCCATTAACATTGACCTTGGCCGAATCCCAGCCGAGATCCTTGTTGACTGCGCAGGCTTGCGCCGCAAATGCTTCGTTGGCCTCGATGAGGTCGAGATCCTCAATCTTCCAGCCTGCTTTCTTCAGCGCGGAACGGGACGCCGGAATAGGGCCTGTGCCCATGATCGCCGGGTCGACTCCGGCCTGCCCCCAGGACACAATCCGCGCGAGCGGCGTCTTGCCTTCCTTGGCCGCCTGCTTGGCTGTCATCAACACCACCGCCGCAGCGCCATCATTGATGCCGGATGCATTACCGGCAGTCACCGTGCCCTCCTTGTCGAAGGCGGGACGCAGCTTGGTCATGCCGTCCAGCGTGGCGCCATGGCGGGGATATTCATCGGTATCGACGGTGATATCGCCCTTGCGCGATTTCACGATGAAAGGAACGATCTCGTCTTTGAACTTACCGGACTTTTGCGCCGCCTCGGCCTTCTGCTGCGACGCAACAGCGAACTCATCCTGCTGCTGCCGGGTAATTTGATATTGCTTGGCGACATTCTCGGCCGTGTTGCCCATGTGATAGCCGTTAAACGCGTCCCACAGCCCGTCCTTGATCATGGTATCGATCAGTTCGGTGTTGCCCATTTTTATACCGCCACGCAGATACTGCGCATGCGGGGCCATGCTCATCGACTCCTGACCACCGGCCACGACGATCTCGGAGTCGCCGTTCATCAAAGCCTGATAGCCGAGAGCGACCGTGCGAAGCCCCGAACCGCAAAGCTGATTGACGCCCCATGCGGGGCTTTCAACCGGAACGCCGGCCTTGATCGAGGCCTGACGTGCGGGGTTCTGGCCCTGCGCCGCAGTCAGAATCTGACCCATGATGACCTCGCTTACACGGCCCGGATCAACGCCGGCGCGCTCAAGCGCAGCCTTGATGGCCGCAGCCCCAAGATCATGGGCAGGCGTGTTTGCGAACGCACCGTTGAACGAACCAACGGCCGTGCGAGCGGCGCTGACGATTACAACATCGTCGGACATGAGCATCTCCTGAAAGTTGAGGGTCAAGCGCCGGGCGACGCTCGCTGCGGGCTGTTAACTTAAGCTTTCCCACCAAAACGGCCAGACGCAAGTTTGAACACTTTTGTTCTATCTCGCAGCTGCGTCATACGCCAGCCCGTTAACCGTGCTGCACAAAACGGTAGCCGAGCCGCGGTGAAAATGCTTACTTTGTGCATCGCATTGATGCACTGCCCTCGGAATTTTTTGGCGGTTCCACCCCTCCGGTTAGTAAGTGTGAGTGTTCATGGCAAAAACCGACCAACCCATCACGATCAAGAAATACGCCAATCGCCGGCTCTACAACACCGGCACCTCCACCTACGTCACGCTTGAGGACCTCGCGTCGATGGTGAAGCTCGGCGAGGATTTTCTGGTGTATGACGCCAAGACCGGCGACGACATCACGCGTTCGGTTTTGGCGCAGATCATCTTCGAACAAGAGAACAAGGCCGGTCAAAACCTTCTGCCGACCACGTTCCTGCGCCAGTTGATCCGCTTCTACGGCGACAGCATGCAAATGGTGGTACCAAAGTATCTTGAGCAGTCGATCGATACGCTCACGCGCGAGCAGGAAAAATTCCGCAAGCAGATGACCACCACCTTCAGCGGAACGCCATTCGCGCCGCTGGAAGAACATGTCCGCCGCAACATGGAAATGTTCGAGCGTACCTTTTCGATGTTCAAGCCATTCGCCGCGCCAGTGCGGAGCGACCTCGCAGCCGCCGGCGAAACCCCGGCTGCCGAACCGGCCGAAGCCGACGACATCGACGATCTGAAACGCCAGATGAAAGATATGCAGGAGCGCCTCGACCGGATGGCGAAGCCTGGCGACGAGACCAACTGATCGCTTCTTCTAGCTTGCAGCCGCCGGCGTCAGTGAGTTGGTCACTGGCGTCTCCCAAGGCCGGTTGACCGAGGCGAGGCCGATCAGGCGGCCCTGGATGTAATCGCAGCCCCAGCCCTGCAACAGTGCGGCGGATTCTTCGTCCTGCACCCACTCGGCCACCGTTTTGATATCGAGCCGATGAGCCAGATCGATCATGGTCTGCACGAACGCGCGATCGTCGGATGAACGCGAGATATTCTGTACGAACGCACCGTCGATCTTGACGATGTCCACGCCAAGCTTTCGCAGGTTGCGGAACGACGTATAACCCGCGCCGAAATCGTCGATGGCGATGCGGCTGCCGAAATTTTTCAGCCGGGTGACGAAGCCGCGCACATCGTGGAGGTCCTGAATGGCGACAGTCTCAGTGATCTCCACGATCATCCGCTCGGCGACGCCGGGACACGCGCGGAACAGGGATTCGATACCGGCCCACCAATCGGGGTCCATCGTCGTATCCGGCGAGATGTTCAGACTCATCTGCACCTGCGGAGCGGCCTGCAATTCGGCAATCACAAGCTCAAGCACGCGATGATCGACGAGCCGGATAAGCCCGAGTTTTTCGGCGGTCGGCACGATGTCTGGCGCCAGTGAAAACTCGCCGTCGTCGCGCCGCATACGCACAAGCCCTTCATAGAAGGCCGGCCTACGTGTTGCCGTGTCGACCACAGGCTCGAACGCCATCACGATGCGCCGCTCGTTCAATGCGGTCACGATCTCGTCGGTGACGCGAATATTGACCTTTCGTTGCGCGTCGCGTTCGACATTCGGGCGCCACGGCAGGAATGAACCGCGGCGCCGCGCCTTGGCGCTTTCCAGTGCCTCCTGAGTGCGGCTCATCGCTTCTTCGGGCGTGCGCGCGTAACGCGGCACGCTGATCGCGCCTATCGACGCCGTTACCGACACCGGGCCGGATTTAGTCGGCACGATCTCATCGCGCACTGCGGCAAGAAAGCGTTCCGCGGCCACGTGCATGTCGTCGATGGTGCAGTTTTTCAGAATGAGACCAAATTTATTGCCGGAGAAGCGGCCCATCACATCGTCGCCGCGCAGCCGGGCGCGGATGCGCCTTGAGATTTCCACAATGACTTCATCCGCGACATCGAAACCGAACGCATCATTCAGCAGCGCGAGATGATCGATCCCGATCAGCATGAACGAGAAGGCGGAGCGGAAACGCGCAGCTTCTTCCATCGCTTCGGCAAGCGCGGCAATCAAATGGGTGCGGTTGAACTCGCCGGTCAGGGGATCGTGTTGCGACAACTTGCGCAACTGTTCCTCGCGGGCGTGACGTTCGGTGTTGATGCGCAGGATGCCTTCCGCGCGAACTGCGCTGCCGTCAGGTCCGGCGAACCAGCGTCCGGATTCCTCGATCCAGACGATCGGTGCGGAAGCCGCCGCACGCAGTCCGTATTCGATCTGATAGAGGACACCGGAGCCTTCGTCTTTCACGCAAGCGTTCATCACCGCGTCGGTGCGGATGCCGCGTTTCGGTTCGATCAGTTTGGCAAAGTCGCTCGCCTTCGACAGCGCCTCGCGCGAAAAATCGCGCAGCACGTCTCCCGCGTTCTCGCTCCAGCGTAAAGAATCGCCCGCGATGTCCCAGACGAAGGTGACCTGTCCGAGCGTCTCCAAAATGGATGGCGCACGGGGTGGAAGAAAATCATCCTCCGTCACAATCATCATGACGCTCTCATTCTGAGTTTGCGCTGCGGTCAAAGTCGCCCCGATCCGGCACAGATAAAAGTGATTCGCCAATGAGGATAATGCGTTCTGTCCGGCAGCCTAGGGCAGGTTCCTAAATAATCTAAGAAAACCAGCGTCCTGAATTGATCCTCCCTGAAGCGTTTCCCATGAAAAGGCATGCGCTTTGCGAGGTCTACGTTGAGCGGCAAGAAATGTCCCAAAATGGGACGCGCCCAAGGAACGTCGGATGATTGCCGGCAAATGTTCAAATCCTCCAAGAGGATATGGAGCCGCCGAGCAGTGGCGGCAGGCGGCTGCGCCAAAGGGCCTTACCGCTGATGGCGATGCTGCGGCGAGCTGCAAAGAATTGGTCGCTCAAGGCAAGTTCCGTCCCCGCGCCGTGGCGCGCCTGAACCATCCGGATGCGTCTTTCGTGACTCATCTGATCGCAACGGTTGAACAGGCTCCGCAAACCCGCGCCCTTCGGCGGGCATCGCTTGCAGATGCGATGTCGTATTATGACGCAATGACGAAGGTGACATCGTCCGGAAATCGCGCCACGACGAAAGGCTCGTCTCGCCTGGCCTAGGCTCGCGACTACAAAAATATCGAAACCGGTCAGCCCGCCGAAGGCGGCTTTTCGGAAGGCGCGGGTGCCTTCGTCGCGCCCGGAGAATCTGTGTCCTGTACCAGATCGGCCACGCTCCATTCCGAAATCTTGCGGCCGGCTTTTGTTGCGCCGGTCGAAACCTCGTGGATCGCGGGAGAGATCTTCTCCATCGGCGGGACAACGGCCTGCGATACCGGTGGCGTGCCGGGCATCACAGGGGACGCAGTACGCGGCGGCTCCGGCCTAATTATCTCACGCGGTGACGGCTCCGGCGTCCATCGTCCGGCGGGCTCGTCTGCGATCGGCCGCTCCGGCGTATCATCATGCGGAATGCAGTCGTGATCGTCAGCGGGCACGTCATCGATTGTACGGTATTTGCGGTGACGCAGCGCGCTCGCGGCACCGGCAAGGAAATCCACGGCCATCAGCAGGGTCAGCAAAAAGAACGTTGAGGTGCCGAAGGGCGAAAGCAGCAGGAATTCAGCGAGCGCACCGCCAAAAACAAGCAGCGACAGCAAATGATCGGTGAGGTATTTCGCGCCCGGGCGCGCCGCTTTTACGACCTCGAACAACAGCAGCAGCAGGCTGAGCGCCAAAAGCAAATCGCCGAAAGTCAAAGACCATTCGGCGCCGGACAATAGCCGCACGGTCGCAATCGCCGCGGTGAATGACACGCCCGGCATCAGAAAAACGACGATATTGTAAATCGCGAGCGGGATGAGAAGCAGCGGAAAACCGATCGTCATCGGCCAGGCTTTCTGTCGCTATCGTTTAAACGCGCGTCGCTTGCAACTTCGCCGAATTCAACTCGGCGATGAAGGCCGCGCGGCTCATCGCCGCGCGTCCAAAGGCGTCTTAGTCCTTCTTGACCTTCAGGACCTGACGGCCCTTGTACATGCCGGTCTTCAGATCGAGGTGATGCGGACGACGCAATTCACCCGAATCCTTGTCTTCGACATAGGTCGGCTTCTTGAGCGCATCAGCCGAGCGGCGCATGCCACGGCGTGACGGCGATGTTTTCCTGCGTGGAACGGCCATAACTTCGTCCTCTGGTCGAAAGCGGCCCACCCTTGGCAGGCGCCCTATCGAAAATTGTGATTGAGCACGGGCTTATAGAGGAAGGACGCAGCCAAAGCTAGACCCGGAGAAGCCCGAAATAGCCCTAAAATCCGCGATTTCGGCCCCAGCAATTGCCGATTTCGGCCGATTGCGCGCGGATCATATAGGTTCCCGCCATACGGCGGACGGCTGGCCCCGGTTGCCGGGCGCTCCGCTTGAGCGGATTTGGCAGGATCGCCACCAAAAGCGCGGCCTCCTGCGCCGAGAGGAGCCCAGCGGAGCGTCCGAAAGCATATTGCGCCCCCGCTTCCACGCCGAACTGGCCGCTCGGGCCGAGTTCGGCGATATTTAGATACATCTCCAGAATCCGCTTTTTCGACAGCACCAGATCGATCCACAGCGCCAGCGGGAACTCGAGGCCCTTGCGGATAAAACTGCGGCCAGGCCACAAAAACAGGTTCTTGGCGACCTGCTGCGTAATGGTCGAGCCACCGCGCGCCACCTCGCCGTCCTCAGCGTCTTCGATGACATCGCGCAGCGAATTCCAGTCGATGCCCCGGTGAGAACAAAACAGCGCATCCTCGGCTGCAACCGCCGAGCGCGGCAGCGCCGGCGACATGGCGTCGATATCGATCCATGTCCGCGTCACCGGCGCGCCCGTGAGCCAGCGCCCCAACATCAGGGCCGAGGCCGGATGGCCGAGGCTGTAAAGCGGGGTGAGGACATAAGGCAGCAGCACCACCGCCAACACCGTGAGCATAATCGCGCGGATCGCCGGTCGCATCACGCCTCAAAGTTCACGGGACGGACCGCGCCGATCGCGGACCTCAAGGCGGCAATTTATCAGAAGCCGCATCGGGGACGAAATCCTTCCCCGGAAGCGATTGGCGGAATTGACGCGGCCGGTCCCATGAAGGATTGTCCGGCCAAATTCTGGAGCCCCTGATGACCACCGGCCTTTCCAACCAAGACTTTGCCAAATTGCTCGACACGACCGCAGCCGACACCGAGATTCTGCTCGGCAAATTGCTGTCCGATACGACGCTTCCCGGCGAGATTGCCCGTCCCCGCCGCCTGATGGACGCAATGCGCTATTCAAGTTTGAACGGCGGCAAGCGCCTGCGCCCGTTTCTGATGGTGGCCAGCGCCGATGTCTTTGGCGTGCCGCGCGCTTCAGCGCTGCTGGCCGGAGCCGCGCTTGAATGCATTCACTGCTATTCGCTGATCCATGACGATTTACCCTCAATGGACAACAGCGATTTGCGGCGCGGGCGGCCGACCTCGCACAAGAAATACGACGAAGCCACCGCGATCCTGGCCGGCGACGGATTGCTGACGCTGGCTTTTGACATCATCACCCGCGACGAGGTCCATAGTGATCCGGCCATCCGCCTCGCGCTGACGCGGGCGCTGGCGCGCGCCGCCGGCATCGGCGGCATGGTCGGAGGCCAGATCATGGATCTGGCGGGCGAAGGCCGTTTCGGTGACCCCGAGCCGCCGGATGTCGCCAGGCTTCAGCAGATGAAAACCGGCGCGCTCTTGAAATATGGCTGTATCGCCGGCGCGATCCTTGGAAATGCCTCCAAGGAACAATATGCCGCACTCGACACTTATGGTCATTTGTTCGGTGAAGCGTTCCAGATCGCCGACGATTTGCTCGACGTCGAAGGCGATGCGGCCGCGCTCGGCAAGCCCGCAGGGCAGGACGCTGCCGCCGGCAAAACCACCTTCGTGACCCAGCTCGGCGTTGACGGCGCCAAAGCGCGGTTGCGCGATCTGCTCAAGCAGGCGGATTCGGCATTGACGCCGTTCGGTACGAAAGGCGATGTTCTTCGGGCCGCCGCCCGCTTCGTCGCCGAGCGGCAAAATTAGGAAGACATGAAAGCAAAAAAGGCCGCGAGCCGCGCAAAGCGATCGGTGCCGGTGAATCAGAGGGAAGAAGATCTCTTCCTTCGCTTTCAACGGATGCCGAAAGCGGTGCGGATCGTCTATTCGCGCCCGCGGCTCTTCATTTCCATCGCCATCGGAATGGCCGCGGCGCTTGTGATGCCGTGGTCGTGGCGGCTGACGACGCGTCTCCTGCTGGCGTGGGATATTTCGCTGGTGCTGTACTTGATCCTCGCCTTCACAACGGTTTTTTCATGCGGTGCCGAATTCATGCACCGCCAAGCCGCTCTGCAGGACGATGGCCGTTTTTTCATACTTGGCATGACATCGACCGCTGCTTTCGCCAGCATCGCGGCTATCCTTCTCGAACTCGGCTCGGCCAATCGAGCCACACCGCAACTTGTGCTTGCGGTGGTGACAATTGCGCTGTCCTGGGCTGCGATCCACACCACCTTCGCGCTGCATTACGCGCATGAATATTTTCGCGGCGGCGAAGTCGGGGGACTGAATTTTCCGGGCGGCGGCGATCCGGATTATTGGGATTTCGTATATTTTTCCTTTGTGATCGGCATGACCGCGCAAGTTTCCGATGTCGGCATCTCCGACAAAATCATCCGCCGCACGGCAACCGTGCACGGCGTGGTATCGTTCGTTTTCAATACAGCTTTACTGGCATTGATGGTGAACATTGCCGCGAGCGCGATTTAAATGGCCCACGAATTTCTGACATTCCTGCTGGTCCTGACGGTACTCTGCGCGGCTGCGACCGCTGCGCGTAAATTCGACCTCACCCCGGCCATCGTGTTTCTGGTGGTCGGCGTCGCACTGGCCTTCGTTCCGGGCATCCCGCCGATCGTGATGGAGCCGGAAGCCGTGCTTTTACTCGTCCTGCCGCCGCTGATTTATTCCGCGGGCGTGTCGATGAGTTGGCGCGAATTCAAGTCCAATTTGCGCCCGATCTCGATGCTCGCCGTCGGCGCCGTGATCTTCACCACTTTCGCGGTCGCCTGCGCCGCACACTGGCTGCTCAATCTGCCATGGGCGGTCGGCTTCGTGCTGGGCGCCATCGTGTCCCCGCCCGACGTTATTGCGCCGCTTGCGATCGCCCGAAGGCTCGGGCTGGAGCACCGCATTCTGGTGATCCTGGAGGGCGAGGGTCTCGCCAACGATGCAACCGCGCTTATCCTCTACCGTTTCGCGGTCGCCGCGGTAACGACCGGCACATTCTCGCTCTTGTCGGCAACCGTCTCCTTCACCGGCATCCTGATCGGCGAGATCGTGTTCGGTATCATCGTCGGCTGGCTCAGTCTGAGATTCCGGCAATGGGCGCATGATACACGCGTCGAGATTTCACTGTCGCTGCTGACGCCCTATTTCGCGTTCTGGGTGCCGCAGCATTTCGGCGGCTCCGGTGTCATCGCAACCGTGGTCACGGGTCTTTACGTCAGCTGGAACGGACCACTGCTGATCTCGGCCGCGACGCGCCTCCAAGGCATCTTCTTCTGGGACTTTGTGATCTGGCTGATCGAAGGCGTGCTATTTTTGATCGTCGGATTCCAGACCAAGCTGCTGTTCGAAACATCGAAAGCTCTTCCCTTCAACGACGTGCTGTTCGCGATCACGATCATCTCGGCGATCGTGATCGCAGCCCGCTTCATGTGGGTGTTTCCCTCCGCCTATCTGCCGCAATGGCTCAGCAGGCGCGTCCGCAAACGGGACCCGGCGCCGCCATGGCGAAGCATCGTCGTTATCGGATTCACGGGAATTCGCGGAGTCGTGTCGCTGGCGGTCGCGCTGGCGCTGCCGTTGACGCTGCCGAATGGCGAGGGATTCCCGCACCGCGACCTGCTGCTCTTGATATCCTTCGGCGTCATCTTCGTCACGGTCGTCGGTATTGGCACGACACTGCCGCTGTTGGTCAATGTGCTTGGCATGTCGAAAAAGGGCCGCGCCGAGGCCATCCGCGAACGTGAGGCCGAGATTGCCGCCCGCCGCGAAATTCTCCAGTCGGCGCGCGTGACATTGAAAAAAATAATCACTGAGCGAAACCTGTCCGAAAGCCTCGCCAAATTTCTCGAAGCGCGGCATGAGACCCGCATGCGCGCGTTGCCGGACCCGCCGAAAAACGAAGGTGAAAACACCCCAGCAACAAAAGGCACATCGATGGTGCGCGAGATCATCACGGTGGAGCGAACGTTGCTGCACAAACTGCTGCGCGACGGCAAGATCACCGACGAGACGCGGCGGCGCATTGAGCGCGATCTCGATTTGGAAGAAGCGGTCGTCAACAACCGCGAGAAAAATTCACCGCTGTGAAGCGGTGCATTTTTTCGATCGGCCTATCGGCGATCAATCATTCCGCCGCGGTGACGGCCTCAGCCCGCACATTCACGCCATAGCGCTGATCGATATAGTCGATCACCAGTGCCTTGAAGTCGGCGGCGATCGATGGACCGCGCAAGGTGCGGAATTTCTCGCCATCGACGAAGACGGGCGCGGCCGGTGTCTCGCCGGTGCCCGGCAACGAAATGCCAATATTGGCATGCTTGGACTCGCCGGGACCGTTGACGATGCAACCCATCACCGCAACATTGAGTTGCTCAACGCCCGGATAGCGCGTCTTCCAGGCGGGCATCTCATCACGGATGAACGCCTGAATGTCACGCGCCAGTTCCTGGAACACCGTCGAGGTGGTGCGGCCGCAGCCGGGGCACGCGGCAACCAGCGGCACGAAGGTGCGAAAGCCCATGGTCTGGAGAATTTCCTGACCAACCTTCACCTCAATCGTGCGGTCGCCGCCGGGCTCCGGCGTCAGCGAGACGCGGATGGTATCGCCGATGCCGTCCTGAAGCAGGATGCCGAGCGCGGCGGATGAGGCGACGATGCCTTTCGACCCCATCCCGGCTTCGGTCAATCCCAGATGGATCGCGTAATCGGACCGCGACGCCAGTTCGCGATAGACCGCGATCAGATCCTGCACGTTCGATACCTTCGCCGAGAGGATCATCTTGTTCTTGGGCATGCCGATCTCTTCGGCGCGCGCAGCGGAGAGCAATGCCGACTGCACCATGGCCTCGCGCGTCACGGCGCGGGCGTCGATCGGGTTCGGCGACTTTGCGTTGTCTTCCATCAGGCGCGTCAGCAATTCCTGATCGAGCGAACCCCAATTCGCGCCGATGCGGACCGCCTTGTCATTCTTCAAGGCGATCTCGATGATGTCGGTGAACTGGCTGTCGCGCTTGTTCTTGAAGCCGACATTGCCGGGATTGATGCGGTATTTCGACAATGCCGCCGCGCAGTCCGGATAATCGGCGAGCAGCTTGTGGCCGATGTAATGGAAGTCGCCGATCAGCGGCACATCGACGCCGAGCTTGTCGAGCTTTTCGCGGATGTGCGGCACGGCCGCAGCCGCTTCGTCACGGTCCACCGTGATGCGGACCATTTCCGAGCCGGCGCGCGCGAGCGCCGCGACCTGCGTGACGGTGCCCTCGATGTCGGCGGTGTCGGTGTTCGTCATCGACTGCACCACGATCGGGGCGCCGCCGCCGACCTGGACGTTGCCCACCATGACCGCAACGGTGCGGTGGCGGCTCTTCGGCCCAGCCTCGATAATTTTCGTGCGCTCTTTAAGATCGGTCATGGGGGACAATTATCTGTTTTCTGTGACGGCCAGCAATGCGCGCCGGATACTCATTTGCCGCCCTGTTTATCAGAAACGGCCGGCTGATGACCAGCAATGCCATGCCCGGACAGCCAAAAACGACGCTGGCATGCAGATAGGCCCGAAAAGTTGCAAAAAAAGGTCAACTTTGGAGGGCCAAGGTCAAAGTGGGGAAGTGCTCCGCTGGCAATGGGCACACGTGCCCGTGATCTCGACGACCGAGAGTTTGGGGACAAACCCTGTTCCCCGCGCCGCTTCATTGAAGCTTTGGGCCAGTGCCGTACCGGGAATTTCACCGACCGATCCACACACATCGCAGATCAAAAAGGCGACCACGGAACTCGAATCGTGATCATGGCCGCAGGCGAGAAACGCGTTGCGGCTCTCGATGCGATGGACCAGCCCGTTTTCCATTAGAAAATCCAACGCCCGGTAGATCGTAATCGGCGCCGGACGCGGCATAGATTCCGCCAATTCTTCAATGATTTCATAGGCTCCCAACGGGCGGTGGCTGGCCAAAAGAGCCTGCAAGACCCGCCTGCGGATTGGCGTGAATTTCTGGCCCCTATCCCCGCAGACTCGCTCGGCATGGGCGATTGCTGCCTCTGCGCACCGGCTATGATCGTGATCGGGGGTCGGAAAGACCAGCTTGGCTTGTGTCATGGAACGACAATCTCGCACGGTTAATGTCGGTTCGCTTGTCTTTTCAGTGTCTTGAACAATCGCCCCGAATAAAGCCCTGTTTTGCGTCGCAGCGTGTCTATTGCATCGCATCATAAAAGACCCAGATTCGAGATAGAATCATACCTCTGGGACCACACCCGCGCGGCGCCGGTCTATCATCCGTTCCTCCCCGAGAGAAAGAAGCTCCCAGTGGCTGCCAATCTCAAATCCTATCTCGACCACCTCACACCCTGGAACTTTACCGGCCAGCGCAAGGCCGGCCCAAGCGCAAAAAAAATCAACCTCGCGCTTCAAGGCGGCGGTTCGCATGGAGCCTTCACATGGGGCGTGCTGGATCATTTGCTAGAGGATGGCCGGCTCGAGATCACCGGCATCTCGGGTGCATCGGCCGGCGCGCTCAACGCGGTGATGGTGGCCGACGGACTCGCACGCGGCGGACCTGAGGAGGCGCGCAAACGCCTGTCCGCCTTTTGGCGCGCCGCAAGCGCGGGCGGCGACCTGCCCCCGGTTCAACGCGCGATTGCCGACCGGCTTTTCTCGATGATGCCGTTCGCCAATGCGCCGATGCAGAACTGGTTCGAAGCAATGGCGCATTATTTCTCGCCTTACGAACTCAACCCACTCAACATCAATCCGCTCAGCGACCTGATCGACCGTTTCGTCGATTTTGATGCGATCCGCGAGAATACCGATCTGGCGCTCTATATCTCGACCACCAATGTCCACACCGGACGGCTTCGTATCTTCTCCAACGAGACCATCACCGCCGATGTCATCATGGCTTCCGCCGCGCTGCCTTATCTGTTCCGCGCGGTCGAAATCGACGGTGTGCCCTATTGGGATGGCGGCTACATGGGCAATCCCGCCATTTTCCCGTTCCTGCAGACCACCGAAGCCGAAGACGTCCTGGTGGTGCAGATCAACCCCGTATCGCGCAGCACGACACCGCGCACGTCTCCTGAGATCATCAACCGTCTGAACGAGATCACCTTCAATTCAGCGCTGATCTCCGAATTACGGACCATGGATTTCGTCAATCAGCTCATCGACGATGGCCGACTGCCGCGCGGCACCGGCAAGGATCAATATCGCCGGCTCAATATCCACCGCATCGATCTTGGCGGCCTCGGCACCAGGCTCGCCGGATCGAGTAAGCTGAAAACCGATTACGATTTCTTCGACCTGCTGCATAAAGCAGGCGCGCATGCGGCCAAGAAATTCCTCGACGAGCATTTCGACGACATCGGCAAGCAAAGCACAATCGACCTGGCCGCCGAATCCGGCGTCGAATGGGCTTAAGCGCGGACCATTTTCACGTTGAAATTCGGGAATATCGGGTTCTGCGGATGTGAACGCCCAGCAAAACTTTGCTAGCGTGCCGCGCAAATGACCATGCACGCAACTTCCCCCGCCCCCGGCGAGACATCCCCATCCGAGCAGGACGGCAACGCCCGCATCACGCCGATGATGGAGCAGTACCTTGAGATCAAGGCTGCCAACCCCGGCCTTTTGCTGTTCTACCGGATGGGCGATTTCTACGAGCTGTTTCTCGAAGACGCGGAAATCGCCTCGCGCGCCCTCGGCATCACGCTGACCAAGCGCGGCAAGCATCAGGGCCAGGACATTCCGATGTGCGGGGTGCCTGTGAATCACGCCGACGATTACCTGCATCGCCTGATCGAACTCGGTCATCGCGTCGCGGTGTGCGAACAGACCGAGGACCCGGCCGAGGCGAAGAAGCGCGGCAGCAAGAGCGTGGTGCGGCGAGACGTGGTGCGCCTGGTCACGCCCGGCACGCTGACCGAAGACAATCTGCTCGATGCGAAAGCCAACAATTATCTGATGGCGATTGCGCGCTCGCGCGCCTCGAACGGCGAGGACCGGCTCGGCCTCGCCTGGATCGATATTTCCACGTCGGAATTCACCGTCACCGAATGCGCTCTGCCTGAGCTTGGCGCGACGCTGGCGCGGATCAATCCCAATGAAGTGATCGTCACCGACGCTCTTTATGGCGACGCCGAACTGGGCCCCCTATTGCGCGCGCTGCCTGCCGTGACGCCGCTCACGCGTGACGTGTTTGACGGTGGGACCGCTGAAAAAAGGCTTTGCGACTATTTCGCCGTCGCGACCATGGACGGTCTCAGCCAGATGTCGCGGCTGGAAGCGACGGCGGCAGCCGCCTGCGTCTCTTATGTCGACCGCACCCAGATCGGCAAGCGCCCGCCGCTGTCGCCGCCTTCGCGCGAACTCGCCGGCACCACCATGGCGATCGATTCTGCGACCCGCGCCAATCTCGAACTGACGCGCACGCTGGCCGGAGAGCGGCGCGGCTCGCTGCTGGACGCCATCGACCGCACGGTGACGGCGGCGGGATCGCGGCTTCTCGCACAACGGCTGGCCGCGCCGCTGAGCGATCCATCCGCGATTAGGCGCCGTCTGGATGCCATCGCCGCTTTTGTCTCGGATACGCCGGCGCGTGACGATCTGCGGGCGATTTTGCGTGCCGCTCCCGACATGTCGCGCGCGCTGGCGCGTCTGTCAGTTGGACGCGGCGGTCCGCGCGATCTTGCCGGATTGCGTGACGGCATTCTCGCCGCGGATCAGGCCGTCGCGCGGCTTTTACGAATGAACAATCCGCCACAAGAGATCGCCTCGGCGATCGTGGCGCTGCGTCGTCCCTCGCGCGATCTTGCTAAAGAGCTTGAGCGGGGGTTGGCCGAACAACTCCCGCTACTCAAGCGCGACGGCGGCTTCGTGCGCGAAAATTATTCCGCCGCGCTGGACGAGACCCGCAAGCTGCGCGACGATTCGCGGCTCGTGGTGGCTGCGATGCAGGCGCGCTATGCCGACGAGACCGGCATCAAAGGCCTCAAGATCCGCCACAACAACGTGCTGGGTTACTTCGTCGAGGTCACGGCGCAGCACGGCGACAAGCTACTGGCCGCACCGCTGAATGCGGCCTTTATCCATCGCCAGACGCTGGCGGGACAAATCCGTTTCACCACCACCGAACTCGGCGAGATCGAGGCCAGGATCGCCAATGCGGGAGACCGCGCGCTCGGTCTTGAGCTTGAGATATTCGACAAACTCAGCGAACAGGTCATCGCGGCGGGCGACGATCTGCGTACCGCCGCGCAAGCATTCGCGTTGCTCGATGTTGCCTCCGCGCTGGCGAAGCTTGCCTCTGACGAGAACTACGTGCGGCCGGAGGTCGATGGCTCGCTGGCGTTCCTGATCGAAGGCGGACGGCATCCGGTCGTCGAACAGGCACTGAAGCGCGACGGCCAGCCTTTCATTGCCAATTCTTGCGATTTGTCGCCAACGCCCGCGCAAAGCTCCGGACAAATCTGGATTCTCACCGGGCCGAACATGGCCGGTAAATCGACCTTCCTACGCCAGAACGCGCTGATCGCCCTGCTCGCGCAGACCGGCAGCTTCGTTCCGGCATCGCGGGCAAAGATCGGCGTGGTGGACCGCCTGTTTTCGCGCGTCGGCGCGGCGGACGATCTGGCGCGCGGCCGCTCGACCTTCATGGTCGAGATGGTGGAGACAGCCGCAATTCTCAATCAGGCGACCGAGCGCGCGCTCGTGATCCTCGATGAGATCGGGCGCGGCACCGCCACCTTCGACGGCCTGTCGATCGCATGGGCGTCGATCGAACACCTGCACGAAGCGAACCGATGCCGCGCGCTGTTCGCGACGCATTATCACGAACTCACGGCGCTCGCGGCGAGGCTGCCGCGTCTGTTCAACGCCACGGTGCGGGTGAAGGAATGGCAGGGCGACGTCGTGTTCCTGCACGAGGTGCTCCCGGGATCGGCGGACCGCTCCTACGGCATTCAGGTGGCGAAGCTTGCAGGATTGCCGCCGGGTGTTATCACGCGTGCGAAGTCGGTGCTGGCCAAGCTCGAAGCGCAGGATCGCGGTGCGACGGCCAAGGCACTGGTGGACGATCTTCCGCTATTTGCCGTGCCTTCGCGCGCGGCTGCCGAACCACAACCGCCAAGCGCAGCGGATCAATTGATCGCAGCGCTGATCGCATTGCATCCCGACGAGATGTCGCCGCGCGATGCGCTGGAAGCACTTTACGCCTTGAAAGCAAAACTGCCTAAATAGATCAGAGCGGCAAGCCGGCCCTGCGCAGCAATAACGTTGCTGCATTCCATGACATCGAGAATAGCAGCGCAAGGCACAAAGCCACCGGTGCGCCGACCGGCACGGCGGCGAGATGCAGCACAGCCATACACAGGCTGAATCCAAGCAAACCAATGAGGCTATGCGCCATCACCGCGGCGGTGGCCTTGCCACCGACCCGGCGATGCAGAATCAACATCGTCGATGTGAACGTCGCGGGAAACGAGGCGAGAATTCCGGTGCGCTCCGGCCCGATGGTGAAGCTGAGCGTCACCACCACCGCGATCAGCATGCCAACGATTGCCGCACGGATCAGAAGATCGAACCATCGCAGCGGCAAACGCGGCATCGGTGCTTCGCGAAATCGCCGTACGACGAGAAAGAAGATGGGCACCGCGACAAGATTCGCGGCGACGGCCAACGTCAATGTCCACGACACCGTGCTCAAGATGCAAGTCGCGACCAGCCAGACCAGCAACCCAAGGGCCACGCTCAAAAGCGCGCCGAACCGTTGCGCCATGAAAATGAAAACCACCGTGTAAAGGGCCGTCGGGAGGTTGTTATAAACGCTGGTGAGCGCCGCGCGCGCGACAAATGCGGAATCATGATCAAGCGCGATGAAGACGTAAGCCGGGCCGGTGGAGACCGGCAGCGTGACGATCAGCGAGCCGATAAAGGCCCCTGCGCGCTCGGCAACCACCGTCGCCGCGACGACAAAGCCTGCGGCAACGGCCATTTTCAAACCGAGCGTGAAGATGAAATATCCGTCGATGGGCATTGCGACACGTATGCCAGGATTAGACCCTGTGCATCGACACGCTTATGGTCTTCGGACCGTTCTTGATCGTCTGATAGACCACGCAATAACGCTCGGTGAGTTTCAGCAACTGATCCAGTTTTTCTTGCGACACGTCGGTATCAACATCGAAGCGCAGACGAATTTCAGCAAAACCGACGGGCGCTTCCTTGTCGACGCCGAGCGTGCCTCGAAAATCAAGATCGCCCTCCGCGCTGACATCGCCGGATTTCAGCGGCACGTCGATGGCGGTCGCGACCGATTTCAATGTCACGCCGGCACAGGCGACCAGCGCCTCGAGCAGCATATCGCCCGAACATAGTTCGAGACCCGAGCCGCCGGTTGCGGGATGAAGACCTGCGATTGATAACGCCTTGCCGGTTTCGACCTTACAGGCAATGCCTTCGCTCTCGATCGATCCCCTGGCTTTCAAGGTGATGTAAGCGGCCTTGGGATCAGACTTGTAACGGTCCTTGATCGGCGCCTGCATCGCGCGCAATTCGGTCGAATCCATCGTCGGGTCTCCATCGGCATCAGGCGGCGTCAATATCCACCGCGGCGATGTGCTTATATCCCCTCGCCCGCGGTGAGCAAGCCATCGAGCGGACGGCGCACCCTGTCGAGCGAGCGGTCCAGCGAGGCGAGAACCTGACGCTTGATCGCCTCGAACGCAGGCGAGGCACGGTCACGCGGACGCGGCAGATCGATGTTGATTTCCTCGAACAGCCGGCCCGGGTGCGGACGCATCACCATGACGCGGTCCCCCAGCACAACCACCTCATCAACATCGTGCGTGACAAGAATGAGCGTCGGTTTTGTGTCAGCCCACAGATCGAGCAGATGATCCTGCAAGTCGGCACGGGTGAAGGCATCCAATGCAGAGAATGGCTCGTCGAGCAGCAGCACTTCGGGGCGCGGCACCAAAGCCCGCGCAATCGCCACGCGCTGCGCCTGCCCGCCAGAGAGTTCGCGAGGCCACGCCCCGGCCTTTTCCGCGAGACCGACGCGCGCCAATGCTTGCTTTACCTTATGCTCACGGTCCACAGCCGATCCGCCAGACAATCCAAAAGCGACATTCTCGGCAACCGTGAGCCACGGCAGCAGCCGGGGCTCCTGAAAGATAATGCCGATCTTTTCGTTCGGCGCGGTGATCGTCTCGCCATCGAGCACGATCGCGCCCGTGGAGGCCTGGTCCAGTCCTGTTATCGCGCGCAGCAATGTCGACTTGCCGCAGCCCGAGCCGCCGATAATGGCGACGATCTCGCCCGGCTTGATGCGCGCCGAAAAACCCTCGAGCGCGTTCACGCCGTTGGGATAGATCTTTCCGACATGATCGAGCGCAAGCATGTCAGTTCCTCGCCGCATGCGCGCTGAAGGAATCCTGCCAGCGCAAGAGCGGCGTGAAAACAAGCTGGATCAGCCAGTCGGTGGTCTTGCCGAGAACCGCGAATACGATAATGGCGGCGACAATCTGCGCCGGCTTGCCGAGTTGCTGGCCGTCGATCAGAAGATAACCAAGCCCCTCGGACGCACCCATGAATTCGGCGGCGACCACGAACATCCACCCGAGACCAAGACCCGTGCGCAGCGACACGACGTAAGCCGGCAGCACCGCGGGCAGCAGAATGCGCCGGATCATTGCCGGGCCGCTTAAACGGAAGATGCGGCCCACCTCGACGATCTTGCGATCGACCGACTGAATTGCGCCCATCACACCGAGATAAATTGGAAAGAATACACCGACCGCGATGAGCGCAACTTTCGAGGTTTCGAATATGCCGAGCCACAAAATAAACAACGGCACCCAGGCGATCGAGGGGATCGCGCGAAGCGCCTGCACTGTCGGATCGAGCAGACGCCGCGCCAGCGTCCAGTAACCGCAGATCGCGCCGAACAGGGTGCCGAACACAATGCCAAGGCCGAAACCCGCGCCGACGCGTGACAGTGTTGCAAGGACGTGGCGGCCAAGCTCGCCGTTCGCTGCAAGCTCTGTCAGCGTCTGCCAGATTTTACTCGGCGGCGGCACCAAACGGCCATTCGAAAATCCGAAACGAACCGCCAGTTCCCATATCAACGCAAGACCCAGCGGCAGCAACAAGCCGAGCGCGGGGCGCAGCCAATGGCGCTCCTTGCGCAAAGGCTCCGGCGTGGCGTTTGTAATGGTCGTTTCGATGCTCGTTTCGATGGTCATGGCCATAGCAAAAACCGCTTCCCGGCTCCAATTGCAAGCGGCCCGCACGGACAAACCGGCGGGCCGCGAGGAACTTCATTCCGCATATGGCGATCAATTCGTCGGCAGCGGCACCTGATCGTCAAGCAAGGCGTCAAGGTTGGCCTGCACGTTCACATCCGGCGCGACGACCCCGGCTTTCTGAAGCGCAAGACCGGCTGCGAGAATTGACTCGCGCTGTGGCTTGCCGATCTTGCTGTAGGTCAGATCGGTGCGCTCCTTGAGCTGCTTCTCGATCACAGCATCCGGCAGCTTGGTGACGGCGATGAGACTGGCCTTTACCTCGTCCGGATGCGCCAGCGAATATTTACGCGCATCTTCGTAGACGGCCAGCACGCGGCGAACGATTTCCGGATTGTCCTTCAGGAATTGCTCGCGGACATTCAGGATGCCGAAGGTGTTGGCCTCGGTCTTGCGGTAGAACAACCGGGCACCGTCCTCAACTTCAGCCTGCGCGAGAATGGGATCGAGTCCGGCCCAGGCATCGACGTCGCCGCGGATCAGCGCGGCCTTGCCGTCGGCGTGCTGCAACAGAACCGGTGTGATATCCTTGTCGGAAAGACCCGCTTCGAGCAACGCACGCACAAGGAAGATATGCGGATCGGTGCCGCGGGTCACCGCAACACGCTTACCTTTGAGATCAGCAACCGATTTGATCGGAGAATCCTTGGTCGTGACCAGCGCCGTCCATTCAGGGCGTGAATAAGTATAGATGGATTTGATCGGGTTGCCGTTGATCCGCGCAACCAAGGCGGCCGAGCCGGCGGTCGAGCCGAAATCAAGCGATCCGGCGTTGAGGAACTCCAGCGCCTTGTTGGAACCGGCCGATTGCACCCAAACGATCTTGATGCCGTCCTTCGCGAATTCCTTTTCGAGTAAACCCTTTTCCTTGAGCACGATGGAGACCGGATTGTAGGTCGCCCAATCGATCGCGATCTGGGCCGGTTTGTCGGCGGCGAAAGCGGCTGCGGGAGCGGCCAGCACGCCGGCAACAAGCGCGGCGAAAGCGCGCCTGGAAATATGGGACATATTTATTCTCCGTGCGGTGAAAGAAAAGGCAGCTGCCCTGCTGTGCGTTGGCGGGTCATCTTGTAGGAAGCCGGACACATCGGCGCCTGCCCGCCGTTTATATTTTATAGATATTTCAATATGTTATATCGATGAGTCAACGGGAAAAACTTTGTGGGGCGCAGCGTCTTCGGAGCACAGCGCCGCCGTTTGAATGTGAAAAACTGGATAGAAATTCCAAACAGCGACAATCGCCCGTGACACCGCGATTACAGTCCGATATCGCAAGAGAACCATGGACAGCGTCACCCTCGAATGGTCCCACCAAGACCTTTTGCATTTCGACCCCGGGAAAATCTCCCGGGAGGTCGATCTGCTGGCGGAAAAACATGCCGGCAATGGCGACACGTTCCGCGCCTCGGTTACGCAGCTTCTCAAGGCGGAGATGGCTCAGGCGCGCGCCGCTGCGCAGGCCGAGCTCCTGAAGGACCGCCATGGCCGCGCCTGCGCCGAACGGCTTTGCTTCGTGCAGGATGAAGTCATCCGCATTCTCTATAACGCCGCGACCCAGCACTTATATCGTTCGCATACGCCGTCCGATTCCGAGCGCATGGCGGTGGTCGCCACTGGCGGTTACGGACGCGGCCTGATGGCGCCGGAATCCGACATCGATCTGTTGTTCATCCTTCCCTACAAGCAGACCGCCTGGGGCGAACAGGTCGCCGAAGTCATTCTGTATTGTTTGTGGGACATGGGGCTGAAGGTTGGCCACGCCACGCGTTCGGTGGATGAATGCATCCGCCAGGCGATCGCCGACATGACCATCCGCACCGCCGTGTTGGAGACCCGCTATCTGACCGGCGACAAAGTGCTGTGCGACGAGCTGATGAAGCGGTTCGATTCCGAGGTCGTGCAAGGCACCGCAGCTGAATTTGTCACCGCCAAGCTGGCAGAACGCGAGGAGCGGCTGCGCCGCGCCGGCCAGTCGCGCTATCTGGTCGAGCCGAATGTGAAAGACGGCAAAGGCGGCCTGCGCGATCTCCATACCTTGTTCTGGATCGCCAAATACGTCTATCGCGTGCGCGACCCGAACGAACTCGTCAAGCAGGGCGTGTTCGACGCCAACGAATATCGCATTTTCCGACGCTGCGAGGATTTCCTCTGGTCGGTCCGCTGCAACATTCATTTTTACACCGGCCGCGCCGAGGAGCGGCTGTCGTTCGACATGCAACGCGAGATCGCGCAGCGGCTCGGTTACACCTCGCATCCGGGCATGCAGGACGTCGAACGCTTCATGAAGCACTACTTCCTGATCGCAAAAGACGTCGGCGATCTGACCGCGATCCTGTGCGCCAAGCTGGAGGAGCAGGAAGCCAAGCCCGCGCCCGCGCTGAGCCGCATGATGGACAGACTGCGTCCGCAGCGAAAGCACGGCAAAGTGCCCGGCTCGAATGATTTCGTCGTCGACACCGCACGCATCAATCTTGCGAGCGCGAATGTATTCAAGAACGACCCAATCAATTTGATCCGTATTTTCCGACTGGCGCAGAAAAATAATCTGGCTTTCCATCCGGATGCGATGCGCGCGGCGACACGCTCGCTCAATCTCATCACGCCGCAGGTGCGCGAGAATCCCGAAGCCAACAAACTGTTCATGGAGATTCTCACCTCGGAGAACGCCGAGACGGTGTTGCGCCGCATGAACGAGACCGGCGTATTGGGGCATTTCATTCGCGCTTTCGGCCGGATCGTGTCGATGATGCAGTTCAACATGTATCATCACTACACTGTGGACGAGCATCTCATCCGCTGCGTCGGCATTCTTCAGGAGATCGAGCGCGGCGGCAATGACGAGTTCATTGTCGCCAGCGACCTGATGCGCAAGATACTTCCTGAGCACCGGGCCGTGCTCTACATGACGGTGTTCCTGCACGACATCGCCAAGGGCCGCCCGGAAGATCATTCGATCGCCGGCGCGAAAGTCGCACGCCGGCTTTGTCCGCGCTTCGGATTCAATGCCGCCGACACCGAGCTGATCGCCTGGCTGATCCAGGAACATCTGACGATGTCGACCGTGGCGCAGTCACGCGATCTGTCCGACCGCAAGACCATCGAGAACTTCGCCGCCGTGGTGCAGTCAGCCGAACAGATGAAGCTGCTGACGATATTGACCACGGCCGATATTCGCGGCGTCGGCCCGGGAGTGTGGAACGGCTGGAAAGCACAATTGCTGCGAACGCTGTATTATGAGACCGAACCGGTGCTCACCGGCGGCTTCTCGGAAGTTAACCGCGCCCAGCGCATCAATGCCGCGCAGGCCGAATTCCGCGCCAATTTCACCGAATGGCCGCAGGCCGAACTCGACGCCTATATCGCGCGGCATTACCCCGCTTATTGGCTCAAGGTCGATCTGCCGCGCAAGATCCGTCATGCCCGCTTCGTGCGGGCCAGCGATCCGGAAGCCAACAAGCTGTCGATCAATGTCGGTTTCGACGAAGCGCGCGGCGTCACCGAACTGACGATCCTGGCCCCGGACCACCCCTATCTGCTCTCGATCATCGCCGGCGCTTGCGCCGCCGCCGGCGCCAACATCGTCGACGCGCAGATTTACACCACGACCGACGGCCTTGCGCTCGATACCATCGCGATCTCGCGCGAATATGAGCGCGACGAGGATGAGGCACGCCGCGCAACCCGCATCGGCGAGATGATCGAGCAGGTTCTCGAGGGAAAGATGCGGCTGCCGGAAATGGCCCGCCGCGCGACCGCCAAATCCAAACCGAAGCCATTCGTGATCGAGCCGAACGTCATCATCAACAATCAATGGTCCGACCGCTTCACCGTGATCGAGGTCTCGGGCCTCGATCGTCAGGGGCTGCTGTATCAGCTGACAAACACCATTTCGAAACTGAACCTCAATATCGGCTCGGCCCACGTGGCAACTTTCGGCGAGCGGGCGCGAGACGTGTTCTATGTCACCGATCTGATGGGCGCGCAGATCACCGCACCCACCCGCCAGGCCGCGATCAAGCGCGCCGTTGTGCACCTGCTCGCCCATGGCGAGACCGCAGATAAGCCCGCGGCTTGAGACGGCATCACGCGGCCTTAATCCGCGTTAACCTTCCTTTTACCCGCCCTTAAACCGCCACCGCTAGCGTGTACGCCAAATTGGCGCGGGCGCTTTTTCGAACATGGTTGCGAAGCGGAAAAAGAACGGACGACAGGAGCCGAAGTTTGAAGGCCGCGCTTCGCTCGGCGGTCTGCGCCTTGGCGCGCGTGACCGTGTCGGCAATGACGCCGACAATTTCGACGACGATCCTCCGCCATCGCGCCGAGTAGCGCCGCGCGACGATTTCGAAGATGGTGACGAGCCGCGCCCGCGCAAACCCCGCAAAACACGCGCGCAAGCCAAGCGTGAAAAAAAGAACGCCTCGCGCGAGCCCGCCCGCGGCGGCTTCGGTCGCCTTCTGTATTGGGGCGTCGTGCTGGGACTGTGGGGGATCATCGCCGGCGTCGGCGTCGTGATCTATGTCGGCGCGCATCTGCCTTCTATCCAGTCGCTGGAAATTCCCAAGCGCCCGCCGACGATCCAGATTGCCGGCATGGACGGAAGCATCATCGCCACGCGCGGCGACATGCCCGGCGCGAACGTGCCGCTGAAGGAATTGCCCACTTACCTGCCCAACGCTTTTATCGCCATCGAGGACCGCAGATTCTACTCGCATTTCGGTATCGATCCCATCGGCATCGCGCGCGCCGCCGTTACCAACGTCCTGCACCGGGGCGTCTCGCAAGGCGGCTCGACGCTGACCCAGCAGCTTGCGAAAAACCTGTTCCTGACCCAGGAGCGCACCCTGCAACGCAAATTGCAGGAGGCTGAACTCGCATTCTGGCTGGAGCGTAAATATTCCAAAGCCGGAATTCTGGAGCTTTATCTCAACCGCGTCTATTTCGGTTCCGGTGCGTATGGCGTCGAAGCTGCGGCACAGAAGTATTTTGGTAAATCCGCGCGCAACGTCTCGGTCGCGGAAGCGGCGATGCTGGCGGGCCTCGTTCGCTCGCCCTCGCGCCTTGCGCCAAACCGCAATCCGGACGGCGCGCAAAAGCGCGCGCAGACCGTGCTCACCGCGATGGCGGATGCGAAGTTCATCACCGACGCGCAGGCGCAGGCGGCCATCGCTCATCCAAGTTATGCGGTGAAACCGGCCGGCGCCGGTACCGTCAACTACGTGGCCGACTGGATCGGCGAAGTGCTGGACGATCTGGTCGGGCAGGTCGAGCAGAACATCGTGGTCGAGACCTCGATCGATCCGAAACTACAAAGTGTCGCTGAAACTGCGGTGATTGATGAACTTGCGGCGAAAAGCGTGAAGTTCAATGTCTCGCAAGGCGCGCTGGTCGCGATGACGCCGGACGGCGCGGTGCGCGCGATGGTCGGAGGGCGCAACTACGCGGAAAGCCAGTTCAACCGGGCCGTCACCGCCAAGAGGCAGCCGGGCTCGGCATTCAAGCCGTTCGTTTATCTCACGGCGCTGGAAGCCGGATTGACGCCGGACACCGTTCGCCAGGACGCACCTCTCGATGTCAAAGGCTGGAAGCCGGAAAACTACAGCCACGAATATTTCGGCGCCGTCACGCTGACGCAGGCGCTGGCGATGTCGCTGAATACTGTCGCTGTGCGGCTCGGAATCGAAGTCGGTCCGCAGAATGTGGTGCGCACCGCACATCGGCTCGGCATCGCATCCAAGCTCGAAGCCAATGCCTCGATCGCGCTCGGTACGTCGGAAGTCTCGTTGACCGAACTTGTCGGCGCCTATTCGGCATTTGCGAATGGCGGCCTCGCCGCCTCACCGCATGTCATCGAAAAAATCCGCACGCCGGAAGGGAAGGTTCTCTATGCGCGCAAGAGCGAAGCCGCCGCGCAAGTGATCGATCCGCGTTATGTCGGCATGATGAACACGATGATGCACGAAACGCTGGTCACGGGCACGGCGAAGAAAGCCGACATTCCCGGCTGGTTCGCCGCCGGCAAGACTGGGACAAGCCAGGATTTCCGTGATGCCTGGTTCATCGGTTACACCGCCAACCTCGTCACCGGGGTGTGGCTCGGCAACGATGACAACTCGCCAACCAAGAAGGCCACCGGCGGCGGACTTCCGGTTGAAGTATGGACACGCTTCATGAAAGCCGCGCACGAGAATGTGCCGGTCGCCGATCTGCCCGGCTCGCAGATGGCGGGCGGCGGGGGCGGCTTCCTGTCGAATTTCTTCCAGGCCGCGGCCCGTGGCAGCGGCCAGCAGATCGCCTCGCCGCCGCGTCCCGCGCCGCAAGGCAACACCGCGTATAATGGCGGGTCTTATTATGGGAGCGGCAGTAACGTTCCGCAGTCCGCTCAACCAGCGCAGCGACCCTATGCGCCGCCGTCCTCTTATTATCCGAACTCGCGGCCGCAGGTCGCGCAGACATCGGCTCGGCCCGAAGCAGCGAGTGGACTTGGCGGTGGCGGATGGCTGATGGACAGGCTGTTCGGGGGAGGCCGGGACTGACGTTGAAGCGGGATGAAAAGCTTCCGCTTCAGTTTTTCAGTTGTGCATGATCTTTCCCGAAAACCGATCCGCCTTTCAGGATCACGCTTTATTCCTTCACCCCGTAGCGATGCAGATCGTTGCCGTGGGTGTCGAGCCACTTCTTGGCGCGTTCGGTTTGCGGGCAGATTTTCGCCACGACCTTCCAGAACCGCGCCGAATGGTTCATCTCCACCAGATGCGCGACTTCGTGTGCGGCGAGATAATCCAGCACGTAGGGCGGCGCAAGAATCAGCCGCCACGAGAACGACAGCGAGCCGGCCGATGTGCACGATCCCCAGCGGCTCGACTGATCGCGGATGGTGATGCGCTTCACCTTCACCCCCAGCATGTCGGCATAGTATTCCGACGCTTTCGCTAGCTCACTGCGCGCCTCACGCTTGAGGAAATCGAGCACGCGGCGCTCGACATGCGGCACGGCGCCGGCAACGCAGAGGATTTTCTCGCCGCTGTCACGGGTCTCCTGCCAAACGGTACCGCGCTCGCCCGCGCGATGAACAATCTTGTGCGCCACACCGCGCAGCGGCACCGACGTACCCGGTGAAAATGGGGCCGCCTTTGGCAATCCGCCGAGGCGCGCGGCGATCCAGGCGCCGTGACGCTGCGCGAAATCCTTGGCATCGGCGAGATTACCGCGCGGCGGCATGGTCAGGATCGCCTGACGCGCGCTCGGATGGATGCGCAGCGTGTAGCGTCGTGCTCTTCGATGCCGCCGGAGCTGGACGGCGTAGATCGAGGCGCCGATTTTCACGGCAAGCGTGCGCGGCTCGGTGGGGCGGCGATAAAGAAGTGCGCGAAAAGCCATGTCGAGAGGTCCGGACGAGAGGATTTCGCCCGGATTCTGCCATATCCGCCGCCAGTGGAATTCATCGGCGCAAAAACAAATCATTTGCCCAATATATCGTAGTTTTAACTCCATGACCTCCCACGGGAGGGGTCATGAAACATAACATTATGATTCATTTTTTATTCGAAAATGGATTTCCACCCTGGCATGGGCCGTCACTTTGTGTCGGATGCGGCACGATCTAAATAACCTATATAAGTCATATGCTTACGGTGCGACCCAGACGAGTCGACCCACATCGTTGACGGAAAACGCGATAAATATGGGTTTTTCGCGCTTAAAGGCCAGACGCAGGCTATTCCGCGGCCATGGCGGGGGGAACGACCCCGGGCCTCGATTGGGCCGAGGACACCATGAAATCGGAGATCCGCGGCAGGATCTCGGAGCGGAAGCGCGATCCGTTGAATACACCGTAATGACCGACGCCCTTCTGCACGTAATGCACGCGCCGATCGTCCGGAATCGAGTTGCAAAGCCCGTGAGTTGCCTCTGTCTGCCCCAAACCCGAAATATCGTCGTGCTCGCCTTCCACCGTCATCAAGGCGGTGCGATAAATCCGCGACGGATCGACCGGTTTGCCGCGATGGGTCATGGTTCCAAGCGGCAGCGCGTGTTTGATGAACACGGTGTCGACCGTCTGGAGATAGAATTCAGCGGTCAGGTCCATCACCGCCAGATATTCGTCATAGAAATCGCGATGCTTGTCGACGAGATCGCCGTCGCCCTTGACCAGATTGGCGAACAATTTCTTGTGCGCGTCGAGGTGCCGATCGAGATTCATGCTGACAAAGCCGGTGAGCTGCAAAAAGCCCGGATAGACGTCGCGCATGAAGCCGGGATGCGGAAACGGCACCTTGGAGATGACGTGGCTACGAAACCAGTCGATACCCTTGCTCTCGGCCAGTTTGTTGACACCGGTGGGATTGCGCCGCGTGTCGATCGGGCCGCCCATCAGGGTCATCGAAATGGGAGAGTAAGGATCGTCCTCCGCCTCCATCCGCGAAACAGCGGCAAGAACCGGCACCGCCGGCTGGCATACCGCGACAACGTGAATGTTGCCGCCGAGCGCGTGCAGCATCTCAATGACGTAGTCGACATAATCCTCAAGATCGAACCGCCCGGCGCTGAGCGGCACCGTACGTGCGTCGCTCCAGTCGGTGATGTAGACTTCATGATTGGGCAAGAACGCATCCACGGTCCCGCGCAGCAGCGTCGCGTAATGGCCCGACATCGGAGCTACGATCAGAACACGGGGCTGCGGCGCCCGCAGCGGGCGTGTTAGTTTGCGCTGAAAATAAAGCAGCCGACAGAATGGCTTTTCCCACACCGTCTTAACTTCAATCGGTGTGCGTATGCCCTGCACTTCCGTGCTGTGAAGTTGCCACTCCGGTTTGCCGTAGCGGCGCGTGGTCCGCTCGAACACCTCGCAGCTTGCCGCGACCGATTTTCCAAATTCGGTATTCGAAAGCGGGTTAAGCGGATTCTGGAACATCAGCTTGGCGGCATCGGCGAACGCACGCGCCGGATTGAGCGAAGCCTGACCCATCTCGTACATCCAGTACATCGGCGAGGCCGCGGGTGAACTGGTCTCAACCGGCAATTCCGGCGGCCGTCCAAATTCTCCGATGGGCATTGGCTTCCTCGATCTGTTGCGCGCTGCAACATAATGTCGCGGGTGTGACAGTCAATCCGCCCATTGGACCAGATCGGCCTTATAGAGCCTTTAAGAGCGCTATCCTCATGGTGGAACTCATTATTCTTCGCGAGAAAGTGCGGTTATAGTTTCAGCATGAACGATATTGCGCAGCCCGGCTTCCAGCATTCGCACCGCGCTGTGCGCCTCGATACGATTCTCCGGTTTCGATGGCTGGCGGCGCTCGGGCAACTGGTGGCGATTTTCATCGTTGCCCAAGGGCTGGACTTTGAAGTCCCCGTGATCCCGTGCCTCACGGTGGTCGGCATTTCCGCAGCGCTCAATCTGACGCTTCAGACTGTGTTCAACCCGATCCATCGGCTTGAACCACCTTTCGCAGCACTGCTGCTGGCGATCAACATCGCCGAACTTGCGGCGCTTCTCTTCCTCACCGGCGGATTGCAAAATCCGTTTTCGTTTCTGTTCCTCGCGCCCGTGCTGATCTCCGCGACCGCACTGCCGACGCGCTACACCATTGCGCTCGGATTGTTGGCTGCGGCTTGCGCGCTGGTCCTGGGATTTTTCCATCTGCCACTGCCGTGGGACAATGACGACCCATTGGTGTTGCCGCGCACTTACATGATCGGCGTGTGGCTTTCGATCGTGCTCGCGCTTGGCGTCACCAGCCTTTACGCTTTCCAGGTCACCGAAGAATCCCGCAAGCTGTCGGACGCGCTCGCCGCAACTGAACTGGTGCTGACGCGCGAGCAGCATTTGACCCAGCTCGATGGACTTGCTGCGGCCGCCGCGCACGAGCTTGGCACGCCTTTGTCCACGATCTTTCTGATTTCGCGCGAGCTGGAGAAACTGGCGCAGGGGGCAAATGTTGGAGCACAGGCGCGTGCGCCGGCCCTCGACGAACAGGTCATCGGCGACCTGCGGACCCTGCGCGAACAAGCACAGCGCTGCCGCGACATCTTAAGTAAAATCACGCAGCTCTCCTCCAGCGGCGCGCCATTCGACCGCATGCCGCTTTCGATCCTGATCGAGGAGAGCGTCGCGCCGCACCGCGATTTCGGCATCGCCATCAAGGTACGTATCGCCGTCACTGGATCGGCAGAGCCCGTCGGCCTTCGCAATCCCGCCATCCTTTACGGCGTCGGGAACATTCTGGAGAACGCTGTCGATTTCGCAAACGCAGCGGTTGAGGTGAACGCCTGGTGGAATGACGAGCGCGTCGAGATCGTCATTTCCGATGATGGTCCCGGCATTCCACCGGATCTGCTGAAACGGATCGGAGAACCGTATCTGTCACGCCGCCGCCCCGGCGAAGAAGGCCCGGGCGAACACCGGGGTCTCGGTCTCGGCGTCTTCATCGCCCGCACGCTCCTGGAGCGAACCGGTGCAAAAGTGCTGTTCAGCAACCGTGTTTTCCCCGATCATGGCGCGGTGGTCAGCATCGTCTGGCCGCGCGAGCGTTTCGAGATGCCGGCAACGGAAGGCGATTCGGAGAACAGTTAAGATGGAATCGCGACATCGCGTCGCACTTGGCCACACCGGACTTGCCTCGGGTGCACTTGGCGGCGCCACATTGTCGCGCCATATCGACTTGAGTGAAAGATGAAAGGGCCCAGACAGTGAACGTGACCTTGCAGACGCCTTCCTCAGCCGACGCCACTATTGCCGCGATGGCCGATCGCTCGCTTCTGATCGTGGAGGATGACAAGGCGTTCCTTGAGCGGCTGTCGCGCGCCATGGAAACTCGCGGCTTCATCGTGACCAGTTGCGACAATGTCCCCGAAGGTCTGGCCTTTATCGAAAAGACGCCACCCGCTTTCGCGGTGGTCGATCTGCGGCTCGGCGACGGCAACGGCCTTGATGTGGTTGGCGCATTGCAGCATCGCCGACCCGATGCGCGCGCCATCGTGCTGACAGGCTACGGCAACATTGCAACTGCCGTCACTGCGGTGAAGCTCGGCGCGGTGGATTACCTTGCGAAGCCGGCGGATGCCGATGATGTGGTCGCAGCCTTGCTCGCGATTGGCCGCGACAAGGCAGACCTGCCCGCCAATCCGATGTCGGCGGACCGGGTGCGCTGGGAACACATCCAGCGCATCTATGAGATGTGCGACCGCAACGTTTCGGAAACCGCGCGGCGACTGAACATGCACCGCCGGACCTTGCAGCGCATTCTGGCCAAGCGCGCGCCGCGCTAACGGCGGATCTTCCGCACGAGCCTGCCCGCGCCGCCGCGTTACTGCGGCGCGGAACATTCCCGATCCGGACGCGTTGACGCGCGTAACCTCATCAGGGAGCGGCTTGTCCGTGAAACACATGCGCAAAGCCCGCCACCTCGACATCACAACTCGCCTGGAGGCAACCAAGCAATTGGGTCTCGTGGAGGATTACCGGATCGACTGGCGAGAAAAAACGCTTTGCGCGCCGCGTGTTACAATTTGCGCGCGCGCCGCGACGCCGGAGCAGGTGACCAAGAATTATGTGACTATCTTGCTGGAGGAGCTTGTGCCCGCCCGGGAAATCGTGGTGACACGGATCATGAAGGGTTTGTGACGGCTGGGGCACCTGGGTCACAACCAGAAAAATTTCTGAGCACATTTGCAAGCGGTGGCAGGCCATGAGCCTTTTCATTCAGGATACAATCCGCGCAGCCACCCACGACTCTCATCGCCGGCTCGATCTGGCGCTGTCCTGGCTCGATCTCGGTCAGCCCCGTTATTATGCAGGCTTCCTCCGTAGCCAGGCTGATGCGCTGCTCCCGCTGGAGGGCGCTCTCGAAACCGCCGGCATCACCGGAGTTCTGCCTGACTGGCCGCTCCGCGCGCGCGGCACCGCACTCAAGCATGATTTGCTCCTGCTGAACGTGGTACCGGCGCCGCATCCGCAACCTCATTTCAACAATGACGCGCAGATGTTGGGAGCGGTCTATGTGCTGGAAGCATCACGCATGGGCGCACGGGTGATGCTGGCGCGGCTCGCACAACATGCCGACTCGACGTCGATTGAGGCGACGAGATATCTCAAGCACGGCTTCGGCAAAAGATTCTGGCCGACTTTTCTCGCGGTGCTTGAAAATCATCCGTCAGCACACGCAGATATCGAGGGCGTGGTGCAAGGCGCACAGATCGCGTTTGACATGTTCGAAAACGCGCTGGTGCCTATCGGCAGTGTCGCGGCGGCATAATCCGCTTGCTCATCGATCACGTCATTCGTCGATCATGCCATGACCTTGCGGGTCGATCAGTCTGTTGATCCGCCGCGCCGCGACCAATCCGAAACGCAGCAGCATCAATTTGCGCGTCGCCGCCGGCAGCCGATGTTCGGGCGCCTCGCAATGTAAATAAGCGCCGTAGGAATCCGCGACGATCAGCCCCGTATCGTCGGGAAAAATCTCGCACGGCAAATCCTGCGTGAAAGCGAAAAACAGCCGGTCGCAATGGAGACGATAGTCCTGCCATTTCTGATCGGCGCGCAAATCCTCCAATGAAGATTTGATCTCGACGATCCACACATCGCCGCGCTCATTGATCGCCACCAGATCGGCGCGGCGGCCGGACGGCAGCGCGAGCTCGCCGACGCATGAGAAGCCGAGCGAGGCGAGCAGCCGCGACGTACCGCGCGCGATGGCGAGCGCCGTCTCCGACTGGCGGCGATCGGAGGGAAACTGGACCAGCGGAGATGGCGCGGAATGGCTCATGACATGGACATTAAAGCGGCGTGAACTGTCATCCTAGCAGAGTCGGACATTCCGCGACCGGAAAATTCCTCAAAGAGGCGTGACACGCTCGACAAATGGCTTGGCGACCCAACAAAAATCAGCAATGTGGCGCGCATGGACAAACAAGCGAACAACGACAACCTCGCCAAGGCGCAGGCCGTCATCATTCCTGTCACGCCGTTCCAGCAAAATTGTACGCTGCTGTGGTGCACGGCGACCAACAAGGCCGTGGTGATCGATCCCGGCGGCGATCTTCCGCAAATCTCAAACGCCATCGCGCAGGCCGGCGTCACCGTGGAGCAGATCTGGCTGACCCATGGCCACATCGATCATGTCGGCGGCGCGGCGGATTTGCGCGACGCACTGAAGGTCGGCATCACCGGCCCTCATATGGCGGACAAGTTCCTGCTCGATCACGTCGTGGAAAGCGGCATGCGCTTCGGCATGACCGGTGTGCGCAACTTCACGCCGGATCGCTGGCTCGATGACGGTGACACCGTCAGCGTCGGCGATGTGACGTTCGAGATTTTTCATTGCCCGGGCCACTCGCCGGGCAGCGTGGTGTATTTCAATAAAGAAATACGCTTCGCCCATGTCGGCGACGTGTTGTTCAACGGCTCGGTCGGACGCACCGACCTGCCCGGCGGCGATCACGCGACGCTCATCAAATCGATCAACGACAAGCTGATGCCGCTCGGCGACGATGTCGGCTTCATCTGCGGTCACGGTCCCGGCTCAAGCATCGGCCATGAACGTGCGACAAATCCGTTCTTGAACGGACTGGCTTAAGCATTCTCAATTAAGAGATGCCTTCAGCGCCGAGGCCGCCGAGGCATAGCCGCCGCGCGCGCCATCCACGAAATGGAAATGATCCGGCTTGTTGGATTGCGTGAAGCAGGTGATCAGCGCGGCATCCTGCCGGTGCAAGCCGTAGCGAATGCTGCCAGCGGCCATCGCGGTCTTGAGCCGCGCCTCGATCGCATCCGCCACTTGCGGCGTGCAGTCGATCACCATCCGCAACCCGTCATCGTATTTGCGGAAGTCCGAATTCTCGACAAGCTGACGCATGTAATTACCCGGCACGAAACCACCACGCACGATGCCGTAGCGGAAGGTGAGGTGCGAGACCAGCGAGCGGCCCATCACGCGAAGATGGCGCAGCACCAACGGGCCCTTGTTTCGGATTCGCGCCATGTGGTCGATGCCGGGCGGCGGCCACTTCATCGGCGGCCCCGTAAGAGGCACCGGCCGTCCGCCCGCTGGGGTCTTCTCGACGATCGCAAGCACGTCATCGACGGTCGCGCGAAACGCCGGCATGTCCGCACGGCTCGCGGGCACCATCAAGATCGAGAAGATCAATCCCTGCGAGGCCGGAATTTCAGAGAAATGACATGACAGGCCGGACAGATCCGGCAGCGCGCCCGGCGGCGCGGGCGCGATCGCGAATTCGCCGCGCTTCATCGCGCCGTCCGCCCATGCCAGGCCGCCGCCGCCGAACATCGCGTAGGACACATAGGGCGAAGGCGCATAGCGCGCGATGCGCACATCGACGCCGGCGGCGCGGATCGCCTCAACGGGGATCATGGCAATGCGCATGGTCAGATCGAGCGCATCCTTAACCCAGGCCGCCGTGACGGCCAGCGCCTCGCGCGCCAGATCGGCCTCGGATGGCGGGATCGCGAAACTCGCGCCGTCGCCGCCGAACACAAAAGGAAATTCGCGTTTGTCGAGCGCGTTGGTGACGGCGGCGATCACCGCCACGCCCGCCATGTTCACCGCCTTGTACCGGTTGTCGGCGATTGCCCTCGTCGACTGCACGATATCGGAAATGCCAATGAACCAGCCTTCCGGCACCGGCTGGTACAACGAGGGGTCCGTCAACTGGCTGAAACGGTGAAAAACCGGAAGATTGCTGTAATAGGCCGTAGCCTTGTCGTCTGTCGCGCGCTCTTTCGCATTCATGGCATCAGCCTAACGGATAGGATGAAAAGACAAAATGCCGTGACACGTCATCATGACATTTGGGCGATGGTACCCCATCTGTTACCCACTTTGCGCACGTCCTTCCCGTACCTTCCAAGAAAGATCAACCGACATGAGCGAACTTTCCAAGAGTGCCCTGTTCAAGAGTGCCTTGTTCAAGCCTTGGCAACTGGGGCCCCTCGCTTTGCCAAACCGGATCGTGATCGCGCCGATGTGCGAATATTCGGCCGAGGACGGCAACGCCACAGATTGGCACATGATTCATCTCGGCCATCTCGCATTGTCCGGTGCCGGCCTGCTGGTGGTCGAAGCCACCGCGGTGTCGCCTGAGGGGCGCATCACGCCGAACGATCTGGGACTTTATTCGGACGCCAATGAGGCGGCGCTGGCCCGCGTCCTGAAAGCCGTGCGTCAGTATTCACCGATCAAGGTCGCGGTGCAGCTCGCCCATGCCGGGCGCAAGGCCTCGACCAACGTGCCGTGGCAGGGCGGCGCGCAGATCGCACCGGATGCACCTGGCGGCTGGCAGACTGTGGCGCCATCCGCATTGCCGTTTGCCGACACCGATAATTCGCCGACTGCTCTCGATGCGGCCGGCCTTGCAAAGGTCAAGGCCGATTTCGTCACCGCCGCCAAGCGCGCGGCAAAGCTCGGCTTCGAAGGCATCGAACTTCACGGCGCGCACGGCTATCTGCTGCACGAATTCCTCTCGCCGCTCTCCAATGTCCGCACCGATAATTACGGCGGCAGCATCGAGAACAGGATGCGGTTTCCGCTTGAGGTCTACGACGCGGTTCGCGCGGTCTTCCCCGCCGACAGACCGGTCTGGTTCCGCGTCTCGGCGTCGGATTGGATCGATGGCGGATGGGATGTCGCGAGCACGATTGCGTTCGCGAAGGAATTGAAACAGCGCGGCTCTCCGGTGATCCACGTCTCGAGCGGCGGCCTGTCTCCGCACCAGCAGATCAAGCTCAAACCCGGCTATCAGGTCGACTTCTCCGAGCAGGTGAAGAAGGGCGCCGGCATCGAGACCATTGCCGTCGGATTGATTACCGAGCCGCAGCAGGCCGAAGAGATCGTCGCGAGCGGCCAGGCGGATGCGGTCGCGCTGGCTCGCGGCATCCTTTACAATCCGCGCTGGCCCTGGCACGCGGCGGCTGAACTGAATGCGCACGTCGTCGCGCCGCCGCAGTATCTGCGCTCGCAACCGTCCGGACTGCGGGAATTGTTCAAGACGGCGTAAATACCCACGCAGAGTCGGGTCCGGCTTTGCCGGATCGGACCCTGCGTTTTATATTAGGCCTTTGGCATAGCTTGCGTTTAAAGCCGGCTCGCCTCCGCCTTGAAAGCTTGCGCGAAGTTCTCGATATCCGCTTCGGGCAAGTCAGACACCGCGACAAATGTCGCCTCGCCATCGCGCCAGCTGACGGTCCGATATCCCGAAACCGTGACGGCGGGCACGGCCTGACCCTTCGGCAACATCGTCAGGCTCACCAGATGCGCGGCATGCCGGTACACCAGCGTCGCGACCGGCAATTGTCCGATCACGTCGACACGGCCACCGGCGAGTGTAAATCCGGCCGCCGATAGATCCACCACCTGCGGAGATTCCGGCAAACGCGTGGTGAACCAGGGCTTGACGGTGTGGCGATCGGACGAGGCGACATCGAAGGGTTGCGGCGCCAGCAGGCCGCGGATGTGATTGGCAATCGCGAGGCTCGCCACGTCATCGCGCGGACGGCTGCTTTCGAAGACCGACATGAGGACGGCACCGGCCAGAATCCCCGCACACAGACACGCCGCAAGAGCGCGCCAGCTCCAGCGATGAGCGGTCCCGGCTTCACCGGAAGCACCGCTTGCGATTGCGCCTTTGATGCGCGCCTCCAGATCGCGCGGGAGCGCATCGGCGGGAATCCGGTGGAGATTTTCCCGAAGCGCAAAAATAGCGTCGGCGCAGCGACGCAGGTTTGCGTCGGACGACAGCCGGTGCTCGAACGCCACCGCGCTCGCGGCGTCGAGTTCGCCATCGCAATAGGCTTGCAGCATCAGTTCATCATTGTCTTGCATCGATGCGATCATGACATCTTGCCTTCGAGCAACTCAATCAGCATTTGCCGGGCGCGGGAGAGCCGCGACATCACCGTGCCGATCGGCAGGCTCGTGATGGCGGCAATGTCCCTGTAGTTCAACTCATGCATCTCCCGCAACACGATGACTTCGCGAAACACCGCCGGCAATTGCGCAACGGCGCGGCGCACATCTTCCGACACAGCATTCGACATGGCGATGTCTTCCGGCGTATCGACGCTGGCGCCATCCGGCCGTTCACGTTCAAGGCCCTGCCGCTCCGACACCGCAAGATCTTCGGTGAACACCAGATCCCTGGGACGGTTTTTCCCAAGCCACGTATAGGCGGTGTTGCGCACGATCGACAGACTCCATGCGCGCGCGTTGACCAGATCGAACGTGCGAATGCCGCGAAAGGCGCGGACCGCGGCATCCTGCACCACATCCTCCGCATCGCTGGCATTTCCGGTCAGCCAGCGCGCGAGGCGAAACGCCTCCGGCAGATAGGGCAGAAAAATATCGCCAAACAGAGTTTTGTCGTCGCTGTCGCGCACGGCCGATCCTGCTGCCTCGTTGCGGATCGTTGCTTCCGGCAGACCCGCGCAGGTCGTATCTAGCATGTCTTTCGAGGTGTGATGCGGCTGCGTTGCCGCCACCGCATCACTTCTGCGTCGGTCAAAGGATATGATGTTGCGCGTGCTCAAGGCTTGACGATCACCTTTCCCGTCATGTGCGGATGCAGCCCGCAAAAATAGCTGAAGTCTCCTGCCGCCGCGAACGTGAACGAATAGGAATCGTCCGTATCGAGCGCCTTGGAGCGAAACGTTTTCTTGTCGCTCGCAACAATCGAATGCGGGATGTCGTCATGATTGACCCAGGTCACGACCGCGCCGACCGGCACCGTGATCTCGGGGGGCGTGAACGTGAAATTGTCGATCGTGATTTTCACGTCCTTGTCGGCAGCCATCAGAGGTCTCAGCCCGATCAGCGAGCCGGTCGATAGTCCGCTTGCTATGGCAACAAGGATGATGCGCCGGGACATGCCGAACGCAACTTTTTGAATGGTCATGCAAGTTATCTCTTTGTTGTTACGGGTGGATGGATCAGCTTGCGAGGGTGGTATCGACGATGGCGAGCGGCTTGTTGCCTTGCGCCAGCTTCACCGATGACAGGCCGAGAAAGCCGCGCAGCTTTTCGGCCGGCACCAGCATCGGCCCGGGCGATGGCGCGGTGCCGGGCGCCGGCTGCGGGAAGGCCGTCGAAAGCGCGGTATGGAAGGTCATGTTGCCTTCCACCTTCTGCGCAAGCTGATGGATATGGCCGTTCAGAACGGTGACGGAGCCGAACCGCTTCAGCAGATCCAGTGCCCGCGTGCCGTCTTCGGTGCCCCATCCCCACTGCTGATAGAGAACGTAAAGCGGGATATGCGCGAACACGACGATCGGCGTGCTGGCGGATTTGCCCTTGAGGTCGGCCTCCAGCCACGCAAGCTGCTCGGCGCCGAGATTGCCGAGACCACCGCCCTTGAGATCGACGACGTTCACAAGGCCGATGAAATGCACGCCGTGATCGTCGAAGCTGTACCAGCCCGCGCCTTTGGTGCCTTTGCCGTAACGCTCGAGATAGGCCTTGCCGCGATCTTCATCGATGATGTCGTGCTCGCCCGGCACATAATGAAGTCGCAGGCCCGTTTCGCCGAACACCTTGTCGGCGTTGTCGAACTCGGCAGGCCGCGACAAATGAGTGATGTCGCCGGTATGCACGATGAACGACGGTTTGATGGCGAGCGCCTTCACCTTGCCGACCGCCTCGCGCAAGGTTCCAAGCGCGTCGGGATTGGCCGCCTTGTCAAAGCCGATATGGCTGTCGCTCATTTGCAGGAAGCTGAACCCCGCGCTGTCCGCGGTCCTTGTCTCGGCCGCCCTGGCTTCGCCCAGCAGGCCGGTTGAGACGGGCACGCCGCCGCTCATCGTCCAAAGCACGCCGGTCCCCGCCCAGACCATGCATTCGAGCGCATGGCGCCGGTCATGGTCGATCTCGTCATTGTCCTGCTGGCCCATCTGAATCTCCCGTTGCAAAAACGTGGTCGCATATCGGAGACTCAGGCGCGGCGGGATTTATTCCCGGAACCGGCAAGATCGCGGTTGGCGATCTTTTTGCAGCGGCGGCGAACCGGACCCTGTGCTAATACCGGGCGCATATGCGGGCCAGGCGCGCAGCGCGGCGATTTATGAACGGTGAAAACGAATGTCCCCTGTCTCTCTTTTCCTGAACATTCTCTGGATCGTGCTGGGCGGTTTCTGGATGGCGTTCGCCTGGATGGTCGCGGCCGTGATCATGGCCATCACCATCATCGGCCTGCCATGGGCGCGCGCCGCCATGACCATCGCCGGCTACACGCTGTTTCCGTTCGGACAGAGGGCCGTGTCGCGCGATGTGCATACCGGCCGCGGCGATCTCGGCACCGGCGCGCTCGGTGTGATCGGCAACATCGTCTGGTTCATTCTGGCGGGCTGGTGGCTGGCGCTCGGCCATGTCTGTACGGCGATCCTGCTGGCCATCACCATTGTCGGCATTCCGTTCGCATGGGCGCATCTCAAGCTTGCCGGCATCGCGCTGTGGCCGATCGGCAAGACCATCGTGCCGGCGTGATCGGACACCCGGCATAAGCCGGGCATGACGGGCGTGAAATTTACTTCACCTGAGACAAAAACCGTTCGATCATCCATGCGGCGGCGGGGCCGGGCGGATTGTCGGTGCGATAGATCGCATGAAGCCCGTATTCGCCGATCTGCCATTCCGGCAGTTTGAGCCGCACCAATCGTCCCGCCTTCAGATCGCCACGCACCATCGGCTCCGGCATGTTGCCCCAGCCGACACCGGCGAGGAGAAGCGCGTGCTTGGCGCCCAGATCCGCCAGCCGCCATGACTTGACCGCGATCACGCCGAAATCCTGCCCTTCGGTCAAAGTGGAGCGATCGGTCAGCACCAGCTGGATATGATTGCGCGCCTCGCCCGGCAGATTTTTTTTCGCCTTCGCAAGCGGATGGCCAGGCGCGGCGACCGGAATGAGATCGACGCCGCCGATATTGATGCGCTCGATGCCCACAACCTCCGAAAAAATGGGACCGCAGACCCCGATGCGGGCAACGCCGCTGACAACAAGCTGCCTGGTCGCGCCGAGCGCCTCGACATGCAGACGCAGCGGCACGGTCGGAAACTTCGCCTCGAACGCCTGCATCGCATCGACCAGCCGCGCGGTCGGCAGCATGACGTCCACCACCATCGTGACCTCGGCCTCGAGGCCTTCGATCATGCCTTTGACCTTGGCGCGCAGATTGTCGACGCTCATGGAGAGCGTGCGCGCTTCCGACAACACCGCGATTCCGGCCTCGGTCAAAACAGGCTTGCGGGTCTGCTCGCGGTCGAACAACACCACCCCGAGCTGGGATTCGAGATTTGCGATGGCGTAGCTGATCGCGGAGGTCGCCCGGCCGAGCCGCCGTCCGGCGGCGGCGAAGCTGCCAGTTTCCACGACGACCAGAAAAACCTGAAGCTGGTCGAGGCTCGGAAAACCCGGTCCCTTCATATCGAATTTCCTGAACGTTATCTTCAAAACTTTACGGGTTTTTTGGAGGTAAGGGAACGCCTATGTGTGTCCTGCCGCCGGACGATCGCGGGGATTCTCAACGCGCGAACCGGCTCATCAGATTTGACAGGAGCGTGCGATGTCCAAGGTTCTCGTGCTTTATTATTCCACTTACGGTCATATCGAAGCGATGGCGCAGGCTGTCGCGGAGGGCGCGCGTTCGACGGGCGCAACCGTCGACATCAAGCGCGTGCCGGAGACCGCGCCGCTCGAAGTCGCAAAGGCCGCCCACTTCAAACTCGATCAGGCCGCGCCAATCGCGCAGATCGAGGATCTCGCCAATTACGACGCCATCATCGTCGGCACCGGCACGCGCTTTGGCCGCATCAGCTCGCAGATGGCGAGCTTCCTCGATCAGGCCGGCGGATTGTGGATGCGCGGCGCGCTGAACGGCAAGGTCGGCGCGGCGTTTACCTCGACAGCGACCCAGCATGGCGGACAGGAGACCACGCTGTTCTCGCTCATCACCAATCTTCTGCATTTCGGCCTGATCGTGGTCGGCCTGCCCTACAGCTTCCAGGGCCAGATGAAACTCGACGAAGTCACCGGCGGCAGCCCGTATGGCGCGACCACCATCGCAGGCGGCGACGGCTCGCGCCAGCCGAGCGAAAACGAACTCGCCGGCGCACGCTTCCAGGGCGAACACGTCGCCCGCACCGCCAACAAGCTGTTCGGATAACGCTTAACTCTCAACCGGCGCGAAAAATCCTTCGCGCCGGTTTTTCATATCCGGAGACATCCAATGAATTCGTCGTTTCGCTATCTGCCCTTCATCGGGCGCGTGCTGATCGCCCTCATCTTCCTGCTCAGCGGCCTGTCGAAAATCGGCAACCCCGCCGGCACGCAGGCCTATATTGCCGCCGCAGGACTGCCGCTTCCCGAATTGAGCTTCTGGATCGCGGTCGTGATCGAAATCGTCGGCGGCGTTCTCCTGATCGTCGGCTACCAGGCCCGCGCGGCCGCCGGCGTGGTGGCGCTGTTCACGGTCGCGGCCGCGATCGGCTTTCACAACAACTTCGCCGACCAGATGCAGATGATCAATTTCATGAAGAACATCTGCATGACCGGCGGCCTGCTTCAGGTGGTCGCCTTCGGCGCCGGGCCGATCAGCCTCGACGCCCGCGTCGGGCGCGCATGAAAGCCGGAGAAAAGCCATGAAAACGGCTGGCGATTTGCTGCATGACAATCTGCGCTACATGATCACTGACCACGCTTTATGGCGGCGCGGTGAATTCCACCTCAGTGCCAAGAGCGCGAATTGCCCTGACCAGCGCGAGCCCTTCGGCGTCGCGGCGGCCGGAGACCGCGAGCCTTGCACCGTCATGCGCGAAAGCCAAAGCGGTGGCCCGGCCGATGCAGGTCAGAGCGCCTGTAATCGGAACAACTTGGCCGGTCATCGCAATCTCCCTCTGGCAATCTCTCTCAGGAACAGGGGGATTTACCCCGCACCGGCCACCGTTCTTGCACCTGATCGCAACAATGTGACGCCGTTGCCCGCCAAGCGCCAATCGGCTACACAAACCGGGCCGCACCCGTAGCTCAGCTGGATAGAGCGTTGCCCTCCGAAGGCAAAGGTCACACGTTCGAATCGTGTCGGGTGCGCCAAATACCGCCGAATGCCCTCTACGCTCCGCCATAGTCGCCGAAGCTACACTGAATGAATGGTTTGGAAGTGGTTCGCGCGGGAAAGGCGTAGAAT
>DASWQB010000285.1:0-2958 GCA_036398335.1 Afipia sp.
TCCCTTAGTGAATACAGGGGTATTACCACGACTTCAGGACGGCGGGCGAGCTCTTTCATACAAAATTCAAGGGGTTTTCAAGTTGCGCGCCAGTTAGTAGCCCGACATGTACGTGAACATTACCAGCCGACACGAAAGGACCGCAGTCTCTCGTCAATCACATTAGCTAGCTCATTCCGTGAACGCAAACACGCTTTGTATGCAAACCTGCTCCTCCCATCGTACATTCAGCTTAGGGCGAAGGCAGCCACGGCGCAAAACCGGCAGCGGACAAAAGCCAAAGCAAAAGAAAACACCCGCTTCGCAGCGGGTGTTTCGATGTTACTCCCGAACGAAAGAATTTACGCCTCGTTGGCGCCTTCCTGACGGCTGGCCTCGAACAGGAACCAGGTGCGGCGCTCCGCCTGATCGATGAAATTCTCAAGGATGCTGGTGGTCGCAGAATCGTTGCCCTTATCCGCAATCTCGTGCGCCTTTCGCAGATTCACGATCAGCTTCTTGTTGTCCTCCATCAACTCCCGCAGCATTTCGCGCGGCGGCACATAGGTCTCGTCATTGTCCTCGATGGTCTGAAGTTTGGCGATCTGACCGATCGAGCGGATCGTGGTGCCGCCAATCTTGCGAACCCGCTCGGCGAGATCGTCGGTGGTCGCGAAAATCTGTTCGCCCTGCTCGTCGAGCAACAGATGGTAATCGCGGAAATGACGCCCGCTGACATGCCAGTGAAAATTCTTCGTCTTCAGGTACAGTGCGAACGAATCCGCCAGCGCCACATTGACGGCGGCGGAGATCTTGTCGACAGCTTCCGGCGAGAGGTCGGTGGGCGTATCGAGTTCGGGGGCCACGGAATTCTTGGTTTTGCTCACGGCAGACCTTCCTGATAGGAGACGTTGGGAAATTTGGGGCCGATCGACAACCGGCTCTCGACCACCATAACGCAATACAATATAGGCGGTTCCGGCACCAGTGCGGCGGTTCGCAGGTCCGCAACGTTGTAGCCGCACGCTCGATTTGCGAACTGGCGAACCAAAACCACACTGAAATCATAAATTTGATGGTGTCCCTTTGATTCCGAAGTTCGTATGAGAGAGTGCTGCAAGTTCGTACGAACTTCGGAATCGGCACACCATAACCAATAACGGCCCGGAAAAGTTTATGGACGACTGGATCGACTATTACGATTCCACCCACACGATTTATGTCAGCAAAGCCCACCGCGACGCTCATTTTCGGGTCATAGCGAAAGACATTGCAGGCTTTATCCCTTCTCCCGGCGCAGTGGTGCTGGATTATTCCTGCGGCGAGGCGCTGTTTGCCGCCGAAGTGGCAGCATCCTGCGGACAACTGATCCTCGCCGAACCGGCGCCCGGCGTGCGCGGCCGGCTTTCGGCACGTTACGCGAACGAGCCAAAAATCAGGGTGCTGTCACTGTCCGCACTTGCCGATGTCGCCGATACGTCGGTCGATCTGGCGGTGATGATCTCAGTCGCGCAATACATGACGCCCACCGAGCTTGACGACGCGCTGGCGGTGATCCGCCGCGTGCTCAAGCCGGGCGGCCGGTTCGTGCTCGGCGACGTTCTGCGGCCCAATATCGGCGCACCGACCGACGTGATGGCGCTCCTGCGTTTCGGCGCCAAGCATGGATTTTTCCAGGATGCGGTGATCGGCATCGCCCGCACCGCGCTGTCGGATTACTGGCAACTGCGCCAGCGAATTGGCCTGCAGCGCTACAGCGAGGCGCAAATGATCGGCAAGCTCGCCGCTGCTGGACTGTCCGCAACCCTTTCCCCCGTCAATGTCGGACATAACCCCGCGCGCATGACGTTCATCGCTCACGGGTCATGATTTTCCCCCATTCATTGCGGAAAACTCCCGATAATTAAAATCGGCGCTGTTAGGGTTAATTACATCCCGCTGTGGCGAGTACTTATGTCGCAGGGTAACCTGGTTTTGGCCCGGTGGCGGAGCGTCGACGCGAAAGCTGTGCAAGGCTTTTTATCCTGGTTCAAATCCAGGCCGGGCCTCCAATCTCTCTTCCTTCAATTTCGCCCGTTCGGGGCCGAAATTGCCGGTTGATGAGGCGCTTAAAGTCCTTTCACGCTTTGGGAATCTGGTCTAAAGACACGCGCGCGCGCAAGGTTAGCCTGGCGCCGGCTTTAGGGACGCGCGGCTGCGCGCCCTTTTTTTGTGCCTAAATTTCAGAACGTCCTGCTCCGTGAGACTGAATGCCCAAACGCACTGATATCTCGACGATCCTCATCATCGGCGCCGGCCCCATCGTGATCGGTCAGGCCTGCGAATTCGACTATTCGGGCACGCAGGCCGTAAAGGCCCTCAAGGAAGAGGGTTACCGGATCGTGCTGGTGAATTCGAATCCGGCGACGATCATGACCGACCCGGATCTGGCGGACGCGACCTATATCGAACCGATCACCCCGGAGATCGTCGCCAAGATCATCGAGAAGGAACGCAACGTAAGGCCGGGCGGCTTCGCGCTGCTGCCGACCATGGGCGGGCAGACCGCGCTGAACTGCGCGCTGTCGCTGCGCCGCCTCGGCACGCTTGATAAATTCGACGTCGAGATGATCGGCGCCACCGCCGACGCCATCGACAAGGCGGAAGACCGCCAGCTTTTCCGCGAAGCGATGACCAAAATCGGGCTGGAGACGCCAAAGTCGCGGCTCGCCAACGCGTCCGCGCTGAAAAAATCCTACCGCGACAAATATCTCGCGGAGAAAGAGAAGCTGTCCGGCGAAGCGCTGGCTGCGCATGAGCGTCAGTGGACGCTCGGCGAGAACGATCGCCGCAAGCGCTATCAGGAACATGCGCTCGGCGAGGCGCTCATGGCGCTGTCCGAAATCGGACTTCCCGCGATCATTCGTCCCTCATTCACCATGGGCGGCACCGGCGGCGGAATTGCTTACAACAGGGAGGAGTTTCTCGACATCATCGAGC
>DASWQB010000286.1:0-5988 GCA_036398335.1 Afipia sp.
GACGGTGTCTTCCTCAAGCTCATCGATCTGGCTCTTGAGCGCGGCGCGCTGGGCTTCGACCAGCACGGCCGGCAGATCGGCGCGATCCGCCTCCGACGCGGTTGCGCTCGCGGTCAGCTTTTCGATCAATGCACGTGTCGATCGATATTGTTTTTCGTAGTGCTCGCGCACCTTGTAGTTGATCTTCTCGTTGCGAAGGTCGATTTCGGTCCGCAATCCCGCTTTACGGCACGCCGCCAGAACCTCGCGCGCGTAATCGTCGCCATCGGATGTGATGGTGGTGACAACGGCCTGCACCGGCGCGAGCCAGAGCGGGAAGTGACCGGCGAAATGCTCGATCAGGATTCCCGTGAAGCGCTCCAGCGATCCACAGATCGCGCGGTGCACCATCACCGGCGTGATCTTGTTGGAATGCTCGTCGATGTAGAACGCGCCGAAACGCTCGGGCAGGTTGAAGTCGACCTGCGTGGTGCCGCACTGCCATTCGCGGCCGATGGCGTCGCGCAAAACATATTCGAATTTCGGCCCGTAGAACGCGCCTTCACCCGGATTGATCTCGGTGCGGATGCGGTTGCCCGCCTTCGCCGCGATCTGCTCCAGCACCTTGCCCATCACGCTTTCGGCGTGATCCCATGCGGCATCCGAGCCGACGCGCTTTTCGGGCCGGGTCGAGAGCTTGATGGTCATCTCGCCGTCGAAGCCGAAATCGGCGTAGGTCGAAAGGATCAAATCGTTGATCTTCAGGCATTCATCCGCGAGTTGCTGCTCGGTGCAGAAGATATGCGCGTCGTCCTGCGTGAAGCCGCGCACGCGCATTAGGCCATGCATCGCGCCTGACGGTTCGTAGCGATGCACCGTGCCGAACTCGGCAAGCCGGATCGGCAGTTCGCGATAGCTTTTCAGCCCGTGCTTGAAGATCAGCACATGGCCCGGGCAGTTCATCGGCTTGATCGCGAACCAGCGCTTATCCTCGGCTTCGTCACCGGCGGACTGCGCGGCGAACATGTTCTCGCGATACCATTGCCAGTGGCCGGAGGTTTCCCACAGCGACTTGTCGAGCATCTGCGGCGCGTTGACCTCTTCATAATCGCCGGCGAGACGGCGGCGCATATAGGCGATGATCGCCTGAAATACGGTCCAGCCCTTGGAGTGCCAGAACACGACGCCGGGGCCTTCTTCCTGAAAATGGAAGAGGTCCATCTCACGCCCGAGGCGGCGATGATCGCGCTTCTCTGCTTCCTCAAGCTGCTTGAGATATGCGTCGAGGTCTTCCTGCTTGGCGAAGGCTGTGCCGTAGATGCGGGTCAGCATCGGATTGTTGCTGTCGCCGCGCCAGTATGCACCCGCGACCTTCATCAGTTTGAATGCGTTGCCGACCTTGCCGACAGAGGTCATGTGCGGCCCGCGGCACAGATCGAACCAGTCGCCCTGCTTGTAGATCTTGATCGACTGATTGGCCGGAATGGCATCGAGCAGTTCGACCTTGAACATCTCGCCGTTGTCGCTGAAGACCTGCTTGGTCTGTTCGCGCGTCCACACTTCCTTGGTGAAGGGTTTGTCGCGCGCGATGATCTCGCGCATCTTCTTCTCGATGGCTGCGAAGTCTTCCGGCGTGAACGGCTCGTTGCGGAAGAAGTCGTAATAAAAGCCGCTGTCGATGACGGGACCGATGGTCACCTGCGTGCCGGGCCACAGCGCCTGCACCGCTTCGGCCAGCACATGCGCGGCGTCATGCCGGATCAATTCCAGCGCGCGCGGGTCCTCGCGGTTGATGAACTCGATTTTGGCATCGTGCGCGATCGGATCGGAGAGGTCGGTGACCACGCCGTCCAGCGCCATCGCGACGGTGCGCTTGGCGAGCGAGGGCGAGATGCCCTTGGCGATGTCAAGTCCGGTGATGTTTTTGGGAAATTCGCGCGTCGCGCCATCGGGAAAGGTGACGGTGATTCCCGTCGGTTCGACGGGCTTCAGATTGGCGAGCGAATACTTTAATCCGGGCGCGGAAGGGTCTTTGTCGGCCATTTTTTTCTCCATAAGCTCACTCCTGCGAACGGGCGCAGGTAAGCGGTGGCGCGGTATAACCCGATTTCCGGCATCCGGGCAACGTCTGGAACCGGACAGGACGGAGGTTGTTGAGACCCCGGTATCATAACGCGCGGGATCGAATGAGCAGGGCCTTTACAAAGGAAGACGACAACGTCGAGGAATTGCCGGATCGTCCCGTTTCGGAATATCCGAACGATGTGACTCCGGCCGGGCTGGCGCGCATCGAGGCGCAAGCGGAGACGTTTGCGGCATTATATGCACACGCCCAGGCCGCCGGGGACCGCGACGCGATGGCGAGCGCGTCACGCGATTTGCGCTATTGGTCGGCGCGGCGAGCCTCGGCGCGTCTGGTGCCGCTGCCGACGGATATTTCAGTCGTTCGTTTCGGCAGTTGCGTGACAATCGCGCGTGACGATGGGCGCGAACAGACTTTCACGATCGTCGGCGAAGATGAGGCGGAGCCTGCGAAGGGCACGCTGTCGCATGCCTCGCCGCTCGCGCGGGCTCTGATCGGAAAATCGGTTGGCGACGTCGTACCAGCAGGGCAGGACGCCGCCGAAATTATCCGGATCGCCGTCCCGCCCAACACTGCTTACAAGAGCATTTAAGCCGTTATCAAATCCTCGATCCGCGCCGGCAGTTTGCGGACGCGCTGGCCGGTGGCGTGATAGATCGCGTTGGTGATCGCCGCGGCCGTGCCGGCAAGGCCGATCTCGCCGAGGCCGCGCGCGCCGACCTCGTTGAAATTGGTGTCGGGGTGATCGAGAAAGGTGACGTCCATTTGAGGCGCGTCGGCATGCGTCGCCATCACATAATCGGCGAAGTTGCTATTGATCGGCGCACCGTTGTTCGGATCGTAGTGAGTGTGTTCGAGCAGCGCCATGCCGACGCCCATCACCACCGCGCCCTCGATCTGGTTGGCAGCAGTCTTCTGGTTAATGACGGTGCCGCTGTCGATTACGGTGACGACGCGTTCGACCCGTAGCCGCACCAATTCGGGTTGCCAGCTCACCTCAACGAAATGCGCGCCGAACGAGTGCAGCGAGAACTTCTTCTTGAGCGGATCGTTAAAGCCGCCTTCGCTTTTGCCCTTGCCGGAAACCGATGCCGACCCCGCCATTTCGATGACGCGGCCAAACGGCAGGCTGGTGATCCCGCCGGATGAGCCGGTGGTGCCGCTGACAACCTTCACCATGCCATCGGCGAAAGTCAGTTCATCTGGCTTGCGATTGAGCAGAGGCGAGTTGGGAGTCTTGGTCGCAAGCGCGATGGTGGCGGTCTTGGCTTCGCGAACCGCCTGCAAGATGGCGGGAATGACGGAGGCCGTCACGGTCGAGCCGCCAGAGAAGGGGCCGGGGGGCAGATTGGTGTCGCCGAGCACGACGTCAATCTTGTCGACGGGTATGCCGGTTTCCGCGCTGACAAGTTGTGCAACCACGGTGTAGGTGCCGGTGCCGATGTCCTGTGTGGCGCAGACCGCGCGCACGGTGCCATCGGCTTTCAGATCGACCGTCACCTCGGTCGGCATGCGCAACGCGATCCACGTACAGGCAGCCATGCCCCAGCCAAGGATTTTTCCATCACGCTGCATCGACCCGATTTGCGCGGTTCGCTTGTCCCAGCCAAATTTCTGCGCGCCGGTGGTGATGCATTCAGCCATGTGGCGCGAGGAGAAGGGCAGACCTGTGCTTTCGTCGATCGCGGTTTCGTTCTTCAGCCGCAATTCGACCGGGTCCATATTGAGCTTGATGGCAAGCTCATCCATCGCCGATTCCAGCGCGAACAGGCCCGGCACCGCGCCGGGACCGCGCATCGAGGTGGGCGTGCCGACATTGCGGCGCACGAGACCGGAGCGCACGCGCAGGTTAGCGGTGGAATAAAGAAACGGCGTCGCCTCGCCGCAGTTCTCTTTGTAATTGTCGAGGATCGAGGTGTGATTGAGATAATAATGGCTGAGCGACACGAGCTTGCCGTCCGGTGTCGCGGCGAGCCGCATGTGCTGTTGTGTCACCGGGCGATGACCGGCGGCTTCGAAATTCTGCTTGCGGCTGAGTACAAGTTTAATGGGCTTGCCGAGTTGCTTTGCGGCGGCAGCGGCAATGAAGCAATGCGGCCATGGCCACAATTTGCTGCCGAAGCCCGAGCCGAGAAAGCGTGAGATCACGCGCACATTTTCCTTCGGCTCGCCAAGCATCGCCATCGCCACATGCTGATGATTGACCACCGCCTGGCTGGTTTCATAAAGCGTGAACGCGCCGTTCTCATAGGTGGCGACCGTGCCGTGAAGCTCGATTGCGCTGTGCGTCTCGGTCGGCGTGACATAAGTCTCGTCGATCTTCACCGGCGCGGACTCGAATGCCTGATCGGCATTGCCGCGCTCGCTCTCGGTCTTCCAGTCGGAAGGTTCAAGCTCTTCGCTGACATTGTGCGGCTTGCTGCCGTAAGTGACTTTCACCGCGTCCGCTGCGGCGGTCGCCTGCTCGAACGTATCGGCGATCACGACGGCAACGTACTGGCCGTAATAACGAACTTCCTTGTCGGCAAGAGGCGGGCGCTTTTCGTCGATCCGCAGACTCGAATCCGACACCTTGTAGAGTTTGCCGATATTGTCGGCATGCAGGATCGCGCGCACGCCCGGCATTTTCTCCGCAACCGACAGATCGAGCTTGTCGATGGTGCCGGCCGCGACCGAACTCGACACCGGCACCGCGTAGAGCAGGCCGGGAAAATTGTGGTCGGAGGTGTAGATCGCTCTGCCGCTGACCTTTTTCGGGCCGTCGATGCGGGTGAGCGATGCGCCGATCATCTTGGTGGGGTCAATGTAATTCATGATTGTTTCCCGCTATCTGTCAGGCGAGTTTCGATGCGGCGTCGAGGGTGTGGACGAGGCAGCGTTTGGCCAGCTCGACCTTGAAGGCATTGCCGCTCTGAGGCTTGGCGTCTTTCAGGAAGGCCTCGGCGGCAGTGCGAAAGGTCTCTTTGTCTGGCGGCTGGCCGGCGAGCTTCGCCTCGACACCCTTATTGCGCCACGGCCGCACGCCAACGCCGCCCATCGCGAACGACACCTTGTCGATCTTTCCGCCGCTCACGGTCATCACCACGGCGGCAGAGGCGAGCGCAAATTCGTACGACGCGCGGTCGCGCAGCTTGAGATACAGTGAGCGTGAGCCTTTTGCCGGCGCGGGCAAGGTCACATAGGTAATGAGATCGCCCGGCTGCATCACCGTCTCTTTATCCGGCGTGGTACCGGGCAGCAGGAAGAAGTCTGCGATCGGCACCGCGCGCTCGCCTTTCGCGCCTTTAATGTGGATCGTGGCATCCAGCGCCATCAGCGCGACATTCATGTCCGACGGATTGGTGGCGATGCATTGGTCGCTGACCCCGAGAATGGCGAGGTTGCGGTTGAAGCCGTCGATCGCGGCGCAGCCCGAGCCGGGATTGCGCTTGTTGCACGGCATGTCGGTGTCGCGGAAATAGACACAGCGCGTCCGCTGCAACAGATTTCCGCCGGTCGTGGCCATGTTGCGGAGCTGAGCGGATGCGCCCGAGAGCAGCGCCTGCGATAGCACCGGATAATCGCGCTGCACGCGCTGGTCATGCGCGAGATCGGCGTTGCGCACCGTCGCGCCGATGCGAAGTCCGCCGTCAGGTGTCGCCTCGATCTTGTCGAGCGGCAGGCGGCTGATGTCGATGACTTGCTTGGGTGTCTCGACATTCAGCTTCATCAGATCGAGCAACGTGGTGCCGCCAGCAAGAAAGCGCACGTCCGCGCCTTGCTGTGCGGTTTTTGCCGCGGCAGCGCCACGAATGGCGGCGTCTGCATTGTCCGCGCGCCGCAATTGGAAATTCTGCATGAGTCTTCCCCTACGTGCCTTGCCGGACTTGCTGGATCGCGGCGACGATATTTTTGTACGCGCCGCAGCGGCAGATGTTGCCACTCAT
>DASWQB010000287.1:0-9399 GCA_036398335.1 Afipia sp.
CCATGCCTTGTTTTAACGCGCTCACATAAGACGTGGATGGCCGGGATAAACCCGGCCATGACGCAGGACTTTGATAATGCACGATATCCGCTTGATCCGCGAAAATCCCGACGCATTCGACAAGGCGCTGTCACGCCGTGGGCTTGAGCCGCAATCGGCGGCGCTTCTGGCGATCGACGAAAAGCGCCGCAAGGCGATTCAGGATGCCGAGCAGGCGCTGGCGCGGCGCAACGCAGCGTCGAAGGAAATCGGCGAGGCCAAGAAGAACAAGGACAATGTCCGCGCCGATGCGCTGATGGCCGAAGTCGGCGAGCTGAAGACAAAGCTTCCCGAGATGGAAGCGGCTGCGAAGCAATACGAAGACGAATTGAGGACTTCACTGGCGCAAATTCCGAATTTGCCGTTGGCCGAAGTGCCGGACGGCGCCGATGAGCATGGCAACGTGCTGCATCATGTGTTCGGCAAAAAGCGCGATTATGCGTTCAAGCCGAAGGAGCATGTCGAACTCGGCGAAGCTCTGAGGTTCATGGATTTTGAAACCGCCGCCAAACTGTCCGGCGCGCGTTTCGTCGTTTTGAAGAAGGGTCTCGCGCGGCTGGAGCGCGCCATCGGCCAGTTCATGCTCGATCTGCACACGAACGAGCACGGCTACACCGAAATCAATCCGCCGCTGCTGGTGCGCGACGACGCAATGTTCGGCACAGCGCAATTGCCGAAATTTCGGGATGACCAATATTTCGCACAATCTTTTGAAATTTTGGATGATGCGGCTGATGATTTTTGGGAACGCAAATCTCTTCTCGATAAATCAGACGCTGCTGAAAATACAGTTGTAGAAAACACCCTGAAAATCATTTCGCATATTGAATCGCTCGTGAGGCAATCTGGGCCCAATGATGCGGATATTTTGACTGCGTTTCTTCGCACGCAACTAACTGATCAGGTTCAACTCCAGCGACATTTTAACTCTCTGCTAAGGCGTGATATTAAATTCGCATCCATGTGGCAATCCAAACTCTGGCTCATCCCCACGGCCGAAGTGCCTCTGACCAATCTCGTTCGCGAATCCATTCTCGACGAAAAAGAATTGCCGATGCGCCTCACCGCGCTGACACCATGCTTTCGTGCGGAAGCAGGTGCGGCGGGCCGCGACACACGTGGTATGATCCGCCAGCATCAGTTCACAAAGGTCGAACTGGTTTCGATCACCACGCCGGAAGAATCCAAGAACGAACACGAGCGCATGCTCGCTTGCGCCGAGGAAGTGCTGCGCCGGCTCGATCTGCATTATCGCGTGATGACGCTGTGCACCGGCGACATGGGATTTGCCTCGCAAAAGACCTACGACATCGAAGTGTGGATGCCGGGGCAGGGTCAAGACAGCAACAATCCCGGCATGTACCGCGAGATTTCGTCGTGCTCGGTGTGCGGCGATTTTCAGGCGCGGCGTATGGATGCGCGCTCAAGAGGCACGGACGGTAAGCCGCGTTTCGTCCACACGCTGAACGGCTCTGGCACCGCTGTTGGCCGCGCGCTGATCGCAGTGATGGAAACCTATCAGCAGGCGGACGGCTCGATCGCGGTGCCGGACGTGCTCGTGCCCTATATGGGCGGCGTCAAAACCATCGCGAAGGACGCTTAAATCCATGCGCATTCTCTGCACCAACGACGACGGCATTCACGCGCCGGGCCTGAAGATCATCGAGGAAATCGCGCGGCAGCTTTCCGACGATGTGTGGGTGGTCGCGCCCGAACTCGACCAGTCCGGCGTGTCGCATTCGCTATCGCTGAACGATCCGTTGCGCCTGCGCGAAGTCGGACCACGCCATTTTGCGGTGCGCGGCACGCCGACCGATTGCGTGATCATGGGCTCGCGTCATGTGATGAACGGCAAGCCAAATCTCGTATTGTCCGGGGTCAACAAAGGCCGCAACGTTGCCGAGGACGTGGTTTATTCGGGCACCATCGCCGGCGCGCTTGAGGGGACCATCCTCGGCCTGCCGTCGTTCGCGCTGTCGCAGGAATTCGGCGGACGCGCCAACCGCGACAAGCCGATGTGGAATGTGGCGCTGAAATATGGCGCCGACGTTATCAGCAAGGTGATGAAGCTCGGTGTGCCGCCAGACACGGTCATCAACGTGAATTTTCCGGCCTGCGATCCCGATGAGGTCAAAGGCGTCGTGATCACGCGGCAGGGCAAGCGCAATCAGGGCTTCCTCAATGTCGTCAGCCGCAATGACGGCAGAGGCAATCCATATTACTGGATCGGCTTCGAGCATTTCCCGGTGCCGGACATTCCGGGCGAAGGCACGGATCTCGCCGCGCTCGAGGGCAAATATGTTTCGGTGACGCCACTACGCCTCGACCGCACCGATGTTGTATTTTCGGAAAAGCTGAGAAGTGTGTTTTAACCGCGCATGATCCCGAAAAGTGGATACCGGTTTTCGGAAAAGATCATGCGCCAAAGAAGTTACGCCGCTGCGTCGCGCAGCACGTTGTCGATCATGCGCGCCAGCGTGTCCATCTGGAATGGCTTCTGCAGAGCAGGGCGGTCGCGGAATTTTTCCGGCAGGCCCTGCACGCCGTAGCCGGTTGCGAATACGAACGGCCGTCCGCGCAATTGTACGGCTTCCGCCACCGGCGAGATCACCTTGCCATTGACGTTGACATCGAGAATGGCGATGTCGAAATCGGTGCATTGAACAAGGCGCACCGCCTCGTCGATGTCACCGGCTTCGGCCGCGACGCGATAGCCCAATTCCTCCAGCATGTCGGAGACCATCATGCGGATCATGACTTCGTCTTCGACCAGGAAGATCGAACGCGGTGTTACCGTGGCCTTAGGTGCGCCTGACATCCAGTCCCCACTTGCGCCGGAAATGCGGCACCCGCCAAACCTAAGCCTATTCAGGCCGTTCGTCACCTGTCCGGTTCCGCGCCGAAGAACCAGCGGGTACTGTTGACGCGCCGGTTCCCTTCGATCTTAGCTTAAAACCGCGCAATTTGAGCTGTCCGGAGCAGGCGGACCGGCCCGATGCACTTTGAAACCCGGATATCGAATGATCAATTCACCGGCACATCCGACGCCTCCTGAAAAAATGAGCTTCCAGCTTGGCCTGCGGCGGCGCGGCATCAGCGATCAGGCGGTGCTGCGCGCGATGGAGGAGGTGCCGCGCGACCTGTTTGTCGATATCGCGGACCGCCACATCGCCTATCGCGACACGGCGCTGGGCATCGCCTGCGGGCAGACCATCAGCCAGCCTTTCGTCGTGGCTTATATGAGCGAGCAGTTGCGCATCTTGCCGCGTCATCGGGTGTTCGAGATCGGGACCGGGTCAGGCTATCAGGCCGCCGTGTTGTCGCGTCTTGCGCGAGACGTCGTATCCATCGAGCGTTATCGCACGCTCGTGGATACGGCACGCAAGCGGCTTGCTAAAATCGGCGTAAGCAATGTCGATGTAATCCTCGGCGACGGCTTCGACGTTCCGCAAAATCTCGGCACCTTCGATCGCATCATCGTCACCGCGGCGATGGAAGCAATCCCCGATGCACTGAAGGAACGTCTGGAGCCGGACGGCATCCTGATTGCGCCCGTCGGTCCGCATGACGGCACGCAAACTCTCGTGCGTGTGCGGCGTATCGGCGACCGATTCGATCAGGATGATCTTGTCGCGGTGAGGTTTGTGCCGGCGCTTCCCGGCGTTGCCAAAGAACTCTGACGGAAACCGCAAGGCTGTTGCAAAAGCGCGGCTTGTCCTTTGACTCCAAGGGCATGCCGCAGCGCTTAAAGAGTTGTTTACTGGAGATGTGTTTACTCAATTGAGTGCTAGTTGCGTACCCAGTGAGATACCATGTTTCGTGTTGTCGAGTTGCCAGGTTCGCGCCGCGCCCCGCATGTCCCGGCGGCTGCGCTGATCGCCGCGTTTCTTGGCGGATGCAGCGCTGATACCTCGAGCCGGTTCTCGCAGGATGGCTGGTCCAATCCTTTCGATACCCGCCGCTCGGAGGCCACCGGCTCCGTGCCACGGAACAATTATCCCGCGCGTGAGCTTCCGCAATACGCCCGGCCGCAATCGCCGCCGATCATCTCCGCACCTAATTCCTATCCGAGCGGTTCCTATTCCGGCGGAGCCTATTCGTCTTCCCAGGCAACCTCCGGCGGCGGGCGGGGCGTCTCGTCATATGCGCCGTCGAACCCGATCGAGACCACAGGCAGCGTGCCGCCGCGTTCGGTCGCGGCGACGCCGTCAAGCTGGAACCGCGAGGGCGGCACCAAGATCATTGTCGGTACCAGCGATACACTGGAGATTATCTCCAAGCGTTATAACGTGCCGGCTCCGGAAATCATGCGGGCCAACGGTTATAACGGTCCGCGCATGCTGTCGCCGGGCCAGCAGTTGATTATTCCCCGTCGCGAGACCGCAATGCAGGCGCCGGCCCCGGCATTGTCGAGCGCGCCCGCAACCAAGAGCGCGGCGGCGGTTCCTGCCAATGTTCATGTCGTCAACAATGGCGACACGCTCAGCAACCTCGCGCGCCGTTATCACACCACGCCCGCGCAGATTGCGCGCGCTAACAATTTGCCTGTCACTTCGCAGCTCAAGCTCGGCACCAAAGTCATGGTGCCGGGGTCGGGCGCTGTCGCGGCCTCCCAACCTGCTCCCGCACTCGTCGCGGCTGCACCTGCGGCGCCTCAAATAGCCACCGCGCCTTCATCGAAGCCTGTCGTTACAGCGGCCGCCGAGCCGCAGCAGAAAGCCCGCATTGCGACAGAAACCAAAGAGATCGAAGACACGCAGTCGCCCGTGAAGGCCGCTGACGCGACCAATGCTCTGCCGACGTTCCGCTGGCCGGTGCGCGGGCGCGTCATCACCACCTACGGAGCAAAGACCAACGGCAAGCAGAATGATGGCATCAACGTCGCAGTGCCTGAAGGCACGCCCGTCAAGGCGGCCGAGGACGGCGTCGTTGCGTATTCCGGAAACGAACTGAAGGGTTATGGCAATCTGATATTGGTGCGGCACTCCAACGGTTATGTCACCGCGTATGCCCACGCGAGTGAACTGATGGTGAAGCGCGGGGATACGATCAAGCGCGGCCAGATCATTGCCAAGTCGGGTCAGTCGGGAGAAGTGGGGTCGCCGCAGCTTCACTTTGAGATCCGTAAAGGATCGTCCCCCGTCGACCCGCTTCAATTTCTCAACGGGGCCTGAGCAGAATTTTGCCGGCTGAATAATCTGATCGGCGTCCGTCATCGGGCGCCGTTTTCTTTTTATGCGCTTCGCCGAAAGAACGGGCAGCAATTGCCTCAGTTTAATCCTCGTTATCGTCCGCAGGCCGCGCCGGGGCGCGCCGCCGCTCCGGAGCACGGCGCGCGGGACGCTGCATCGATGCCGATTGCGGATACATCACCGCATAGCAGGCTTGGCTCAGCTGGTTAGGGGTTCCGCGAAGACAGGTAACGATCCGGTCGGCATCGGGAATATAGGCGCCGCACAGACGAAACACGTCAGGCGTACAGGCTTCGCGCTCCTGATCGGTTCCCTGCGCCAAAGCCGGACTTTGGGTCAGCGCCAGAATTCCCACCAGCGCCGCATAAGTTCTGGTTCGATGCGCGATCATTTGCCTGTCCTTTCCTGCTTCTCCACCAGAAATCCCGGCGCGCGAAACAAGTTCCGGAACCGCCGTTCATGCCAAGGTGTCACGCAGATTTGGCAAATTCATGCTATCGCTTGAAACAGGCACGAAAGCGCTGGCGCGGTACGGCAGACTTCATCTAGAATTCTTTCAGACCGCGCGGAACGAGTTTTGCAAGCCGATATCGGTTGTCGGGTTGTTGGATCGGGTTTCTTCGCCCGGGCTGAGGGCTAGGTCATGCGTATCGCGGCTGAGTTTGGCGTCAAAGTGTTCGGTGTCACGGGGGCTCTGGCCGTGTCAGCATTTTTTCTCACCCCAGCGGCGGCCGATTCTTTTCTCAAACGCGAACCTTTGCTGTTGCCGCCTTATATCTCGGTGATGGTCGATACCGGCACCTGTGGGGCAGGAATGGTCATGAAGGTGAGGGGCGCGATCCCTGGGCGCAGCCGCCAGCGCACCTGCGTTCCAATGGGCACTATTCAGGCGCGAAACGGCAACCTGCTCTAAAGGCAGCCGGACAAAAAGCTCCCATTATCAAATCTCGGACCGAATGGTTGGTTATGCCGTCGTCAGCTTGACGCCGAGGCGGCCCGCCAGTTCCTGCACGAATTGCCAGGCGACGCGGCCCGAACGCGAACCGCGTGTCGTCGCCCATTCCAAAGCCTCGCGTTCAAGATCGGCGTCGTCGATCTTCACGCCGAAATGACGGCAATAGCCTTTGACCATTTCCAGATATTCGTCCTGGCTGCATTTGTGAAATCCGAGCCATAGGCCGAAACGATCAGACAGCGAGACCTTTTCCTCGACCGCTTCACCGGGATTGATCGCGGTCGAGCGTTCGTTCTCGATCATGTCGCGCGCCAAAAGATGGCGGCGGTTCGAGGTCGCGTACAGGATCACGTTTTCCGGACGCCCCTCGATGCCGCCCTCCAGAACCGCCTTGAGCGATTTGTAGGAGGCGTCATTGCCGTCGAAGGACAGATCGTCGCAAAACACGATGATGTGGAAGTCCGACTGGCGCAGCAGCGCCATAAGCGCCGGAAGGCTCTCGATATCCTCGCGGTGAATCTCGATCAGCTTGAGCCGTCCGTTCACCATTTTGTTGACGCTGGCATGTGCCGCCTTCACCAGCGAGGATTTGCCCATGCCGCGCGCGCCCCACAACAGCGCGTTATTGGCGGGCAGGCCTTTGGCGAAACGTTCGGTATTCTCGATCAGGATATCGCGCATGCGATCGACGCCTTTCAGAAGGCCAAGATCGACGCGGCTGACGCGCGGCACCGGAATGAGACGCCCATTCGGTTGCCAGACGAAAGCCTCCGCGGTTTTCAGGTCGTTGGACGTCGAGGGCCGCTCCGAGGCAGAGGGCAGGCCAGCCGCGATTGCCTCCAGAGCCCGTGCGATTCTCTCCTCAATACCGCCGGGGGATGCGGCCGCGCGTTTTGTCGCGGGTTTCGACCCGGCCTTGGCGGTCTTGCCGGGGCTGGTTTTCGCGGTCGTACGGGAGGGGGGTTTGGTGGTCTTTTTCGGCATGATGGGGCTTTTGCAAGGGAGGATTTTGGGCACCCTATGCGAGCGTGCCGGGGCGCCGCAAGCCGCGGAAATAGGGGGGCTGGGCAGCGTTGCAATTGGGGCGCGCGCCGCTATAGTCCGCGCAAATTCGGCCCAAATGGCTTGATCCGGCTTCATCTTTGCCGCCGGTGAGGCCCCCACAAGGACCTTCCTGAATGTTCATTACCCCCGCTTACGCACAGGCCGCTGCGGCCGGCGACACCAACTCGATGCTGATGTCGCTGCTGCCGTTCGCGATGATCTTCGTGATCATGTATTTCCTGATCCTGAAACCTCAGCAACGCAAGGTGAAGGAGCATGCCGAACTGGTGAAGAACATCCGCCGCGGCGACACCATTGTCACTTCTGGCGGCCTCGTCGGCAAAGTCACCAAGGTGGTCGATGACGACCAGGTCGAAGTGGAAATTTCCGACGGCGTGAAAATCCGCCAGATGCGCCAGATGATTTCCGGCGTGCGCACCAAGGGCGAACCGCAAAAGGACGACGCGGCAAGCTAAGTCGCGTGCTACGGCACGCCCGTGCTGACGGCCAAGTAACGGTCGAGTAACGGTTAAGGCCATTCACATTACCTGACGGGCACTTTTCGATGCTTTATTTCACCCGCTGGAAGGCGCTCGCGGTTATTTTGACCGCGCTCGTGGTGTGCCTGTTCGCCGTTCCGAACTTCTTTCCCGAAGCCACGGTGAAGACCTGGCCGAAATGGGCGCAGCGCCATATTGTGCTGGGCCTCGATTTGCAGGGCGGCTCGTATCTCCTGCTTGAGGTCGACGCCAAGTCGGTCAAGAAGGACAAGCTCGAACAGGTTCGCGACGATGTTCGCCGTTCGCTGCGCGATGCCAAGATCGGTTACACCGGACTTGGCGTGAAGGGTGACAACGTCGAGGTCCGCGTCAAGGATACGGATTTGTCCGCTGCGCTCACCAAATTGCGCGAATTGTCTCAGCCGCTCGGCGGTATTCTTGGCGGCAGCGGTCAGGTTAGCGTGGAAGTCACGGACGCTGGCGGCGGACTGATCCGCCTCAATGTGCCGCAGCCGGCGATCAATGAACGGCTTCGGCAGGCCGTCGAACAGTCCATCCAGATCATCGAAAAGCGCGTCAACGAACTCGGCACAGTCGAGCCCCTGATCCAGCGTCAGGGTCTCGACCGTGTGCTGGTGCAGGTTCCGGGTCTCCAGGATCCCACCCGGTTGAAGGAAATTCTCGGCAAGACCGCGAAGATGGACTTCCGCATGGTCGACACCACAGTGACGCCGGAAGACGCGTTGCAGGGCAGGCTTCCGCCGGATTCAGAGGTGTTGCGCGGTGTCGAGGAGCCGCATGTTCCTTATGTTGTGAAAAAGCAGGTATTGGTGTCGGGCGGCGATCTGACCGATGCCCAGCCCGGCTTCGATCAGCGCAGCGGCCAGCCGATCGTGTCCTTCCGGTTTAATACATCGGGGGCGCGCAAGTTCGCTGTCGCCACCACCGAAAACATCAAGCAGCCTTTCGCCATCGTTCTCGACAATGAAGTGATCTCGGCGCCGATCATTCAGGAGCCGATCACCGGCGGCTCAGGGCAGATTTCCGGCAACTTCACGGTGCAACAGGCCAACGATCTTGCCATCCTGCTGCGCGCCGGCGCGTTGCCTGCGCCGCTGACAATCATCGAAGAGCGCACCGTCGGCCCGGGCCTTGGTCAGGATTCCATCGCCGCAGGCGAACTGGCGTCCTATGTGGGATCGATCCTTGTCATCGTGTTCATGACTCTGACCTACCGTTTGTTCGGCCTGTTCGCCAACATCGCGGTCGCCATCAACGTGGCGATGATCTTCGGTATCCTGTCGCTGCTCAACGCGACGCTGACGCTGCCCGGGATAGCCGGCATCGTGCTGACGGTCGGCATCGCGGTCGATTCCAACGTGCTGATTTATGAGCGCATTCGCGAGGAGGTGCGTAACGGCCGTAACGCGATCTCCGCGATCGATGCGGGATTCAGCCGCGCGCTTGCCACCATCATGGATTCCAACATCACCACCTTCATCGCCGCCGCGGTGCTGTTCTATATCGGCACCGGTCCGGTGCGCGGTTTCGCCGTTACGCTCGGAATCGGGATTATCACCACGGTGTTCACCGCCTTCACGGTCACGCGCCTTATCGTCGCGACATGGGTGCGATGGAAGCGGCCGCAGACCGTGCCGATTTAAGGATA
>DASWQB010000288.1:0-3763 GCA_036398335.1 Afipia sp.
GAGCCGAGCCTTGTGTTCATGGTCGGCACATCGACGCTATTGACCAACGGCTCGGGCGCGGCGGACTTCCTGCAACAGGGAAGCTGCCGCTTCGCGCTTGTCGAATCGCGCGAGGAGCGGGCGTTCGCGCAGCGTGCCGAGAGCATCGGTCTGCATTATGCGATCGTCACCCGTATCGAGAGCTACAATTACTCCATCGGCCGTTCAGCCTCGATCGCGGTGTTCCGTTCGGAAGACACGCGATGACATATTCAGCGATGACATGCGCGGCGGCCTGCATCGCTAACGTCCGATGAGATATTTTTATCGGCTTGGATCATTCGCCTGGCATGCCATGGTGCAGCTTGTCCGCGCGCCGACCCATACGCGCCGGGCATTGGCACGCCAACATCTCGCGCGCCGATGGCTGGTCGGGGTCAGCGCCTGTGCCGCTGCGATCGCTGCTCTGATGTTTGTGGTCGATGCCGCCGCGATCGCGATGATGCCGGTGCGTGGCGCGCCCGAGCTGTCGCCGCTGCGTGTTCTGACCGATTTCGGCAAATCGGCTTACATTCTCGACGCGCTGGGATTCGCGCTGATCGCGGTTCTGCTGGCCGCTCCCGTGCTGCATGGCACGGCGCAATCGCTGCTGATCGGTTTTGGGCGCCGCGTGCAGTTTCTCTTTCTCGCGGTGCTGTTGCCGGTTCTCGCCGGAGAAATCATCAAGGGCATTGTCGGGCGCGGACGGCCGTTCGTCGGCGGCGCTGCCAATCCGTTCAACTACTCGCATTTCGCATGGACGGAGGCTTATGCGAGTTTTCCGTCCGGCCATGCGGTTGCGGCCTTCGCGCTGGCGTTCGCGGTCTCTGCTGTATGGCCGCGTCTGCGAGCGGTAATGTGGGTCTATGCCATCGGGATCGCGCTGACGCGGCTTGTGCTGCTTGCGCATCATCCAAGCGACGTGGTGGCGGGCGCGTTGCTCGGCGTGGTCGGCGCGATGGCCGTGCGTTACTGGTTCGCCGCGCGGCATCTGGTGTTTACCATTGGCTCGCGCGGCGAGGTGAAACCTCTGAGCGGGCCTTCATTAAAGCACCTGAAAAGGGTTGCCCAAGGCTCCGCCGCGCCATAAGAAGCGCCGCATGACCTCACGCGTCACATCCCCAGCCGGTGTGGCAGATTAGATCGATCCATGAACGCCCAGCCTGCATCTTCCAGCGTCGCGCCTGCGGTGTCGATCGTGGTTCCAGTTCGCAACGAGGCGGACAATATCGCGCCGCTGATCGCCGAGATCGCCTCCGCGCTCGATGGCCGCTGGCCGTACGAGATCGTCTACGTCAATGACGGCTCCACTGACGCGACCGGCGAGCGGCTGGCAGCGCAGATGAAGCAGCGCCCCATGCTGCGCCAAATTCGTCATGCGGTCTCGTCAGGACAATCGGCCGCGGTTCGCACCGGCGTGCGTTTCGCGCGCGGCGCCATCGTCGCAACGCTGGACGGCGACGGACAGAACGATCCAAAATTCCTGCCCGATCTGATCGGCGCGGTGGAGAAAGGCGGGGAGCGTGTCGGACTCGCCGCCGGTCAGCGTCTCGGCCGCAAGGATACCGGTTTCAAGAAGGTCCAATCGCGGATCGCCAACGGCGTGCGCAACGCGATTCTGAAAGACGGAACGCGCGACACCGGCTGCGGGCTGAAGGCGTTTCGCCGCGAGGTGTTTTTGTCGATGCCTTACTTTGACGGGCTGCATCGCTTCCTGCCTGCGCTGATGCGCCGCGAGGGTTTCGACATCGTCTATGTCGACGTCGTCGACCGTCCGCGCCTGTCGGGCGTGTCGAATTACGGTTTCTTCGACCGGCTCTGGATCGGGATCATGGATCTGGCCGGCGTGTGGTGGCTGATCCGCCGCAAGAAGCCGACGCCCGCCGCAACCGAGGTGACGTGATGCTGATTCACTGGGGCCAGGAATTGAGCGACTATTTCTACGATGTGTTCATCGCCAAATTCGATTTCTGGCTGGCCTTTGGCCTGATCGCGCAACTGTTCTTCACTGCGCGCTTTCTGGTGCAGTGGATTTCCAGCGAGCGCGCCGGCAAGAGCGTGATTCCGATGGCGTTCTGGTTCTTCTCGATGGGCGGCGGCATCATGACGCTGATCTATGGCATCGTGAAGCGCGAACCGATCATCATTCTCGGTCAGGCGCTGGCGACCATCATCTACGTTCGCAACATCATGCTGATCGTGAAGAACCACAAGCAGTCGCAGACGCTGGACGAGTGATCCACGGCACGTAATGCTATGGATGATTACAGCGCGGCCTTGAGCGCCGAGAAGCCTCTGTCGAGATCGGCTTTCAAATCGTCCAAGCCTTCAAGCCCGATGTGAAAGCGCAGAGCCGGTCCGCCGGGCGCCCATGTGGTCGCCGTGCGATAGGGCGCGGCGTCAAAGGGAATTACGAGACTTTCGAAGCCGCCCCACGAATATCCCATGCCGAACAGTTGCAGCGTGTCGAGCATCGCGTCGACCGCTTTGTCCGGCGCGGGCTTCAGCACGACGCTGAACAGGCCGCTCGCGCCGGTGAAATCGCGTTTCCATATCGCATGGCCTGGATGGTCCTCCAGCGCCGGATGCAGCACGCGCAGCACTTCTGGCCTTTGCGCGAGCCAGCGCGCGATATCCAGTCCCGATTGCTGATGGTGAGCCAGCCGCACGGCAAGCGTCCGCAATCCGCGCAGCGCCAGAAACACGTCGTCCGGTCCGGCACAGACACCGAGCAGGCGGATGCCTTCCGCGATCGCCGGCCACGTTTTTGAGTTGGCGGAAATCGTTCCGAACATGATGTCCGAATGGCCGCCGATATATTTGGTCGCCGCCTGAATGGAAATGTCGACGCCCTGATCGAGCGAGCGATGAAACAGCGGCGTCGCCCAGGTGTTGTCGTCGAGAACGATTGCGCCCTTCTGGTGCGCGATGTCCGCGATGGCGGGAATGTCCGGCATCTCGAAGCTTTGCGAGCCGGGAGCCTCGACCAGAACCGCTTTTGTGTTCGGTTTGAACAGTTTTGCGATTCCCGCGCCGATCAGCGGATCGAAATAAGTTGTTTCAACGCCGAAGCGATTGAGGATGCTGTCGCAAAAATTACGCGTCGGCCGGTAGGCGCTGTCGATGACCAGCAAATGATCGCCGGCTTTCAACACCGAGAGCAAAGCCGTGGTGATCGCCGCGACGCCCGAGGGCGCAAGGCCGACCCCGGCGCAATTCGCGCCTTCCAGCGTTATCAGGGCGTCCTGAAGCGCCTTGGTGGTTGGCGTGCCCTGGCGTCCATACTGGAACTCGCCGCGATGGGCACGCAAATCCTCGGCGGAGGGGTAAAGCACGGTCGAGCCATGGACCACGCCGGGATTGACGAAACCCTGCTGCGCCTTGGTGTCGCGGCCGGATGTGACAAGTCCGGTTGCGATGTCGTGCGATGGGGAGGATGGATTGTTATCGCTTGGAGATTTCATGAATGGATCATAAGAGGTCGGCGGAGCGGAACGTCAAGCCCTTGACCCTGTTCGCCCGCCGTTCTGAAATGGCAGCGGATATAATATCTTCAAAGCAGTGAAAAAAGTAGCGCGGTCGTGAAAGGTTATTCCATGAAATCCATTTTCTTCGGTGCCTCGGTGCTTCTTGGCGCCTGCGCCGTCCTTGCGCCCGCATCCGCGCAAACACTGAAGGCAGTTCAGGATCGCGGTATCCTGTCCTGCGGGGTCAGCCAGGGGCTGCCGGGCTTTTCGACGCCGGA
>DASWQB010000289.1:0-2223 GCA_036398335.1 Afipia sp.
AAGTCAGGGGCGTCCTGCTTTTCCCGCAACACCGCCCAAATGGCGGCATGAAGCGCGGTGACAAATATCAAGACAGCGACGACGCGGCGCATCCAAGCAAAGACCAATCCAGGCTGGCGGTCCGATTTCAACATTCGTGCCCCGCCTCAGCAGGCATTGATGCGAATGTTGGAACTAAAGGGACCACTGGCAAATGAAAGTTTCTAGTGAAGTTTTGGATTTGACATTCGCTTTCCGGACTTTGAGCAGGACAGAATGCGAATGTCCAATCCGCTCCACTGGTGTGGCAGGAATCATAGACGGAATTATAGGCGTAATCACAGGCGTATCAGGGCAGCAAGACCGTTCCCCGGCTCGACCAGGGCGAAGCCGAAGGAGCCTATCAAGCCCACCCGTTTATGCCACGCGATTTAATATCTGGTATGGCGCGATGGCGTTTTAAGGGCGTGGGCGTCCCGGTTTCGAATCTTTCCGAATCCGCAGCAGCGGCGTCGCGCTGTTTCGGATTGTTTCGGCTTACTTTGCTGCCGGGGTCGGCGGTGCGGGGGGCGTAGCGGCCGGCGGCGGGACTACGGCATTGGCCGGCTGCGGCTGTGCATTCGGATTGATCCAGCAGGCCTGAATGCGGCTGTTAAGCGTCTCGGCGATTTTGTTGTCGATCTGGCCGCCGAATCGGACGAGGCAGCGGAACGTCGCCTGCACATGACCGCCGGGGCAGCCGAAACGGTCGTACAGATCGAGATGGCGAAACGCGGTGTCCAGATCGTCGCGCCACATCAGATTAACCACGCGGCGGCCAAGCCACACGCATTCCGGATTACCGGCCGGGCCGTTGATCGCCTGCGCGGCTTCGACGAATTCATCGGTCTTGCGCTGACCGTCCTTGGTAGCGTCCGTGGCGGCGGGAGCAGCCTGTTTTGGATCGGGCGTGCGGGCGTCGCCGCTCTGGGCGGATGCCGCCGAGAAGCCGATCGCGAGGATTGTGGTGGACAGGATGAGGCAGGAAGCCGCAACGCGAAGGCTGGACGGAAGGCGACGCATGAAATCCCCGATGATCAAGTCTGTTCTTATCGTTGAAGCGCAAATGGCTGTCGCGGATTGTGTACAAACCGGCCCGCTGATAATCAACCTGTGCCTGCACTGTACCGGTTTGGAATAAATCTGCACCTGCGACGATAGTTACCGGCGACAACGCGAGCCACCAAGACTGTTCTGCCGCCTGAATTCGTCCCCATTGCGGCGGCGCTATTCCATTTTCGCGTCGAATCCCATGGCGGACATTTGGTTTTGTCCGGCAAGGCTACGATTTTCGTGATTTTTGGTCACGCAAGCGCGGAAGACGCGCGCTGTGGCGCTCCGGCTCTTGGCATCGCTGTGCCGAGCGGCTAATCGACGGGGCTGGAGGACGGAACCATTTCGCTTCGAATCCCGCTGGCACTGCTTGTCGCTTCGCTCTGCATCATCGCCGGCATCTGGCTGTGGCTCGCCAGGCCGGTCACGCTGTCGCGCGCGCCCATCGATCCCGCGCAGAAACTTGAATGCGTGTCCTACACTCCTTTCCGCGGCGCGCAGACCCCGCTGGATCCGACCTTGCATGTGTCCGCTGGGCAGATCGCCGAGGATCTCAAGGAACTGGTGAAAATCACAGGCTGCATCCGCACCTATTCGGTGGATGTCGGCCTCGATCAGGTCCCCGGCGAAGCCGCAAAAGTGGGGCTGAAGGTTATTCAGGGCATTTGGCTCGGCAACAACCGGCTCAAGAACAGCCTGCAAATCGACACCGCGGTCGCTTTGGCCAAGAAATATCCCGACACGATCCAGTCGCTTGTGGTTGGCAATGAGGTGCTGCTGCGCGGCGAGATGACGTCCCAGCAGGTCGCCAATGCGATCCGCGAGGTGAAGGCCGCGGTGCCGACGATTCCCGTCACTTATGCGGATGTCTGGGAATACTGGCTGCGGAATCGGGATCTGGCCAACGTCGCCGGTTTCGTCACCGTTCATCTCCTGCCGTACTGGGAGGACTTTCCGATCCCGGCGGACGAGGCGGTGGCACATCTCAACGCGATCCGCAGGCAGGTGATCGCCGCGTTCCCCGGCAAGGAAATCCTGATCGGCGAGACTGGCTGGCCAAGCGCGGGGCGGATGCGGGAAGGCGCGCTGCCGTCGCCGGCCAATCAGGCGAGCTTCATGGCGGAGGTCGTGGCGCTTTCGAAGCGCGAGAAT
>DASWQB010000290.1:0-26636 GCA_036398335.1 Afipia sp.
CCAGCGCAGTGACAGCGCGGCTTTCTGCCATCGCGTGTGGGCGGCAGGAAATTTCCGCGAGAGCCATTCCGCCTTCGCGGTGTGCACGGTCATCCCTTCGATGCTGAGACGTGCGGCGCGCGAAATCCCGAATCGCTCGTACAGGATCGGCAGCACGATCAGCGTGAGCAGCGTCGCCGTCACCAGACCGCCGATCACCACGATGGCGAGCGGCTTTTGTATTTCCGAACCCGGACCGGTCGCAAACAAAAATGGCACGAGACCGAGAGCTGCGATCGCCGCCGTCAGACTCACCGGCCGCAGACGCCGGCGCGCGGCGTCCATCACCGCCTCGCGCAAGGTGAACTGGCCGCGCCGCTCGTTGAGATAATTGATGAGCACGTCGTTGATGTAGCTCACCATCACCACGCCGTTCAGCACGGCAATACCAAGCAGAGCGATGAAACCGACCGACGCCGGCACCGACAGGAACTCGCCTGACATTCTCAAGGCAACAATGCCGCCGATGGTGGCGAACGGCACGTTGCAAAACACCAGGATAGATTGGCGCACCGAACCGAATGTCAGATAGAGCAACAGAAAAATCATCGCCAACGCGATCGGCACCACGATGGACAGCCGCGCCGCGGCGCGCTGCTGGTTTTCGAACTGGCCGCCCCAGTTGAGCGTGTAGGCCCCCGGTAGCGGCACGTTCTTTTTCACCGCGGCCTGCGCCTCGGACACGAAGCCGACAAGGTCGCGGCCTTCGACATTGGCGAGCACTGTTGCAAAACGCTGGCCGCCTTCACGGATCACCTGGATCGGTCCGTCTTCGACCTTGATATCCGCGAGTTGCGCGAGTTCGACCGTCCCGCCGGCCGGTATCACGATCGGCGTCCGCGCCAGATCGGCGGCGGACGCGCGCAGATTTTCTTCCCCGCGAATCACGAGCGGCGTGCGCACGGTGCCCTCCAGCACATAGCCGAGCCGCTTGCCGTCCACCCAGATGCGCAGCGCATCCTGCACATCGGTGGCGTTAAGGCCGAGCCGGCCGGCCTTGGCGCGGTCGATCTTCACGGTGAAATATTTCGCGCCGGCATTTCGCAGCGCGTAGACGTCGGTTGAACCGGGAACGGTCCGGATTTGCGCGGCGATCTCGCGCGCCAGTTTATTGAGCGTGGAAATATCGTCGCCGAAAATTTTCACCACGACATCGCCGCGCGCACCGATAATCATTTCCTGCACGCGCATGTCGATCGGCTGTGCGAAGGCGAACGAAATGCCGGGGACCTTGTCCAGCACCTTGCGCATCTCGTCCGTCAGCCATGCCATGTTCTTGCCGCGCCAGGTGTCGCGCGGCTTCAGCGTCATGAACAGATCGGTTTCGTTCATGCCCGCGGGATCGAGGCCGAGTTCGTCGGCGCCCGCACGCGCCATGATACGGTCGATCTCCGGAATCGCAGCCTTGAGTTCGCGCTCGATCAGCAGATCAGTCTGCGCCGCGTCGTCGACCGAGATGGTTGGATATTTGCGCAGCGACACGACCGGCGTGCCTTCGTCCATGGTCGGCAGGAAGGTCGAGCCGACGCCGACGAAAGCCACCGCCGCCAGAATGAGGCCGCCGCCAACCACCGCAGCGACGATGCATGGACGATTCATCGCCCGCTCCAGTAACGGGTCATAGCCCGCATGCAATTTGCGGATCAGCCACGGCTCGCCATGGCTGCCGCTCCTCAGCAGAAACGCTGCCAGCACCGGAATGACGGTGAGCGACAGGATCAAGGCCGACCCGAGCGCGAAGGCGATGGTCAGCGCCACCGGACTGAACAGGCGCCCCTCAAGGCCCTGCAACGACAGCAGCGGCATGAACACCGTGATGATGATGACCACGCCGGACACCAGCGGCACCGCGACTTCTTTCGTCGCATCCAGCGTGATGCGCAGCCGCACTTTCAAATCCGCATTCTTGCTCTCGCCAATCCTGTGCTCGACGTTTTCGACCACCACCACGGCGCAATCGACCAGAAGGCCGATAGCGATGGCAAGGCCGCCGAGCGACATAATATTGGCGGACCACCCGAATGTTCGCATGATGACAAAGGTGGACAGCACCGAGAGCGGCAGACAGGCCGCGACAACGACGGCGGCGCGCAGATTGCCGAGAAACAGCACCAGCAGGATCACCACGAGAACGATGGCCTCGATCAGCACGCGCTGGACCGTCCACACCGCTTTTTCGATCAGTTCATTGCGGTCGTAGAAAATCTCGATCTTCGCGCCTTCCGGCAACAGCGGCTCGAGTTCTTTCAGCTTGTCCTTCACGCCGGTGACGACGGTTTTGGCATTGGCCCCGCGCAAACCGAGCACCGTGGTCCACACCGCCTCGCCCTCGGCATTGGTCGTAACCACGCCGTTGCGCGGCAACGAGCCCTCACGAACGTCCGCAACCTCGCTGACGCGCACAGTGGCGCCGCCCTTCACCGCGACAATGGTGTTGCGGACATCCTCAAGGGTGTGGATGCGCCCTTCGGAGCGAACCAGAAGCGCCTCTTCTCCTTCACGCACGCGGCCCGCGCCGTCATTGCGATTATTGGTGACGAGGACATTTTCGAGCTGCTGCGTGGTGATGCCGCGCGCCGCCATCGCGGGCGCCGACGGCACCACCTCGAAAATGCGCACGAAGCCGCCGAGCACGTTGATATCGGCGACGCCGGGCAGCCCACGCAGCCGCGGACGGATGGTCCAGTCGATCAGGCCGCGGATTTCCTGCGCGCTCATCGTGTCGGACGTCACTGTGAACATCAGCATTTCGCCGAGTGCCGTGACAATTGGCGCAAGACCGCCTTCGGTGCCCGCCGGCAACTGATCGCGGATTTCCTGAAGCCGTTCGTTGACCTGCGCGCGCGCCCAGTAAATGTCCGTGCCGTCGGCAAATTCGAACGTCATCAGTGCGACGGAATACCGCGTGACCGAGCGTATGCTGACGAGGTTGGGGATGCCGCGCACGGCGACTTCGACCGGCGCGGTGACGCGGCTTTCGAGCTCCTCGGGCGCGAGACCCGGCGCGCGCATCGACACCATCACCTGAACCGGCGCGACGTCCGGAAACGCATCGACCGGGAGCCTAGTGTAGGAGTAGATACCCCACGCCGAGAGCGCGAGCGCAGCCAGCAATGTGATGAGGCGTTGTTTTAACGCGAAGTCGACGAGCCCGGCGAGCAGAGGTCAATCCTCCTTGTCGGCGTCGACCAGTTCCGAAAGCAGCGCCAGCACGCCGCGTGAGGCGACTTCATCGCTGGCGCGCAGGTCCGCGCGGATCGAAACGGTGCGCGCCGATTCGGTGATGACCTGAACAGGCTTGGCGCGAAAACCATTGGCGCTGCGCATGAACACCCATGACTGATCCCGGTGGCGCACCACCGACGACGACGGCACCGACCAGTTTCTGCCGGCACTGGCAGCCTCGCCGCCATTTTGAATCCGCACATTGGCCGTCAAAGCTAGGCCCGGGCGCAAACGCCCGTCGCTGGAATTCACTTCCGCGACCGCGATCGCCGATTGGGTCGATTGATCCACGGTACGGCCGATGCGGATGATATGACCGTCGACACCGTAAGCGGGAAGCGACACCAGCGCACCGACAGCGATGGTCGGCAAACGATGCGCGGGAATCTGGATATTGACCCAGAGCGGGTCGAGTTCGCCAATGGTGTAGAGCGGCGCTGCGGATTTCACCTGTTCGCCCGAATTGGCGTTGCGGCTGACAATCGTGCCGTTGACCGGCGACCTCACCGTCAGCGCACTGACAATAGCGCGTGTCTCGCGCAGCGTTTCAAAATCATTCTTGCCGATGCCCATCAGAAACAAAATCTGCATCCGCTCGTCGAGCCGCGATTTGGCGGAGATCGACTCGGATTCCGCGACACGAAGTTCGCGCTCCGGCAAAGCCTTGCCTTCGAACAGCATCCTGGCGCGGCGCAGTTTGTCGGCGGTCAGCGCCTCGTCCGACAAAGCGCCGAGATAATTCTTCTGCGCCTCGACAAGCTCGGGCGAGCGCACCTGCGCAACCGGCTGGCCCACGGTCACCGGCTCATCAGGCGCAACCATCATGGCCTCGACCAGACCGCCGGCAGGTGCCGCGACAATGCGAAGCTGATGCTGTGGAATGGTCACCGTGCCGGGAAAACCGAGATCGGCCCTGCCCTGGTCCGGTTCGACATGAATGGTGGAAATGCCGGCGGCCCTGATTCCCTGATCGTCCATCGGGATGGCGATCTCGCCCCGTGGCAGCGATGACACGGCAACCGGCCCGCTGGTCACGGCGGCTGTCGCGCTCGTCATGGCAGCCGCTGCGACTTCCTGCGCGCGCGATAGGGAGGGTGCGGCGATCAAAAGCATCCATGCAAGCAAAGCAAGCCGCACGGTCGCGGCCGACCGTCCGGGGGGAAGGAAGTTCAGGCAAATCACGATTGATCTTTCAAAAGGCATTGAAGTCTGGGTTTTGGCGCAAATCCGCTGTTGTTGCACTGCGTCAAAGTTGCACAATCCATGCCGAAATATGTAAGTATTTGAAATATAATGCTTTATATCTGACGCCCTGAAGCATCGATCCATCACATGAGCGTTATCGCTCAATTCATATGCAGCGAAGCACCGGAATGAGCTGCTCAAGGCGATTTACGAAAGACCGAATCGGCGGCGGCCGGCGATCAAGAACCGCTAAAGGAATTATACCCCTGATCTTCCCAATACCCGCCTTTGTAGTCGTTGGTAACTTCCATCGAGACCACGTATTTCGGATTCTTGAATCCCAGCTTGGTCGGCACCCGGATTTTCATCGGGAAGCCATAAGCTCTCGGAAGAATCTGGTCGGCGAATTTGAACGTCATCTGGGTTTGCGGATGCAGCGCGGTCGCCATATCGAGCGGTGAGTTGTAGCCGTCGGAATCGGCGCACTGGAACCAGCAATATTTCGCCCGCGTGTCGGCGCCGATCACTTTCAGAAAATGATGCAGCGGTGTGCCGGTCCAGCTTCCGATCGCGCTCCAGCCCTCCACGCAGATGTGGCGCGTAATCTGCTTTTCCTGCGGCAATTGATATAGCTCCTCCAGCGTCCACGGCTTCTTGTTGTCGACAAGGCCGCGCACCTCCAGCTTCCAGGTGCTGCCATCGACCTCCGGCGCGTCGTCGATGTCGTAATAAGCGTTGAACGGAAACGGACGGGTGATGTCTTTTTCCAAAAAAGTTGGCGCCAGCGCGTTGGGATTGAAGATCGCGGCCTGCACCGCGTCGTTGAACTTGGAGATGCGATGCAGAAGATTTTCCGCCGACGAGCCATTGAGAACGTCGCAACCGGTCAATAGCGTCAGCGCACCGAGGCTTGCGCCGCCCGCGAGAAAACGCCGGCGCGCCATATCAGGCATCAGCTTGGCGGCATCTTGCACAAGAAGCTTTTTATCGACGCCCGGGATCAGGAGCTTGCGTTTGCGCATCTTCACAGGATTCCTTGAATTTTAATTTGCGCGTATTCTTTCCGCAAAACCGGATTCCGCTTTTGCGGAATACGCGCTAACGCCCGACAACCATCGCGCGCAGGCTTTTCGGCACCAGAAGCGCGAGCGCAACGTGAACGACAAGAAAACCGACGATCGCCGCCATGCAGGCAAAGTGAACGTAGCGCGCGATATCGTAGCCGCCGAACAACGCGGTGAGATACTGGAACTGCACCGGCTTCCAGATCGACAGACCCGACAGCACGATCACAACGCCGACGATGATAATCCCCGCATAAAGCAGCTTCTGCACCTGATTGTAGGTGGACAAATCCGCATGCGACAGGCGCCCGGTCAACGCCGCCCTGGCGTCGCTCGCCACGCCGCTGGCGCTGATCGGCAAAAGCTTCCTGCGGAAACGTCCGGTGACAAGGCCCAGCGTCAGATAGACCAGACCGTTGACGACCAGTAGCCACATCGCCGCGAAATGCCATAGCAGGCCGCCGCCGAGCCAGCCACCGAGCGTGATGGAAGGCGAGAACGTGAACGCGAACAGCGGCGAGGCGTTATAAATCTGCCAGCCAGACATGATCATCAGAACCATCGCCACGGCGTTGATCCAGTGCACGATCCGCACCCAGAGCGGCTGGATGATCTTGCCTGTGGCGGCGGTCTTTGCAGGACGATCGCTTGCGGCGATGCTGGACATGAACGATTCCGTTTCCATGGTCTCACCAACACCATACGCGGCATTCTAGTCCCTGTTACGGCGCGCGAGATAAAAATCAGTCTTTCAATATGGCGGCAAGACGCCGCGCGCGCCTTCACGGAAATGCGAGCAGGATCGGAAAATGAATTATCCCGGGCGTGACGCCAGGCTTGCGCCACATCACGCCCGGAACATTTCGCTCAGGATGCGGGATCACAACATCCGGATCAGGAAGCAGGCATCAACACAGTGTCGACGACGTGAATAACGCCGTTGGACTGGTTGACGTTCGCGATGGTGACGGTCGACGTGCCGCCCTTGGCATCGGTCAGAGTGACCTTGCCGTCCTTGTTCGAAATGGTCAGCATTTCGCCTTCGACGGTCTTGAGCTTCTTGCCGTCGGTGAGATCGGCGGCTTCAAGCTTCCCCGGCACGACGTGATAGGTGAGGATCTTGGTCAGCGTCGCCTTGTTCTCCGGCTTGACGAGACCATCGACAGTTCCGGCCGGCAGCTTGCCGAACGCGGCATTGGTCGGTGCGAACACCGTGAACGGTCCCTTGCCTTCAAGCGTATCGACCAGGCCGGCGGCCTTCACAGCGGCCACCAGCGTGGTGTGATCGCGCGAATTCACCGCGTTCTGCACGATGTTCTTCGACGGATACATCGGCGAGCCGCCGACCATCACGGTCTTCTCTCCCGACATTTCGCTCTTCATCATCTTGTCCTGAGCCAGAGCAGGCGCCACGACAGAAGCGGTGAGGGTTAGTGCGCCGATGGCGGCGGCCGACAGCAAAGCAATACGATTGGACATGTTCGTCTCCCGATAAACTGGAAAGTTCAGGCATGATCGCCGGAACGCACGCCGCGCGACATCGCTGGGATATCGCCGCCGTTGCACGAGTTACGAAGGGCCGGGAGGGCGGTTTCAGGTATATATTTTCCGGTGCGTGAAACTTTTTACGCTCGGCGCCGTTTGCGCGGCTTTCGTCTGCATTGCATTGTGCGAGACAGCCTTGCTAAATCCCTCGCCACGCGCTTCTGCCGGAATGAGCCATGACTGAAAACGCCAATCTATTCGCCCGTTTGTTTGACGGCCTCGATGATCCCGCAAAGCTCGCAATCGAGACCGCTGCCGGCAAACACATCAGCTATGGCGAGCTTGTCAAGTTTTCGGGGCGCACCGCGAATTATCTGGTCGCGCGCGGCGTCAAGCCCGGGGACCGTGTTGCAGCGCAAACAGAAAAATCCGTTGCGGCACTCGTGCTATACTTGGCGACTGTTCGCGCGGGAGCGGTGTATCTGCCGCTGAACACCGCTTATACGCTCAATGAGCTCGAATATTTTTTCGGCGATGCCGAGCCATCCTTGATCGTCTGCGATCCGTCCATGCAGGCCGGTATCGAAGCCATCGCCGGAAAGATCGGCGCGAAGGTCGATACGCTCGACGCCGAGGGCAATGGCTCGCTCCGCGAAGGCGCGGCAAAATCATCCGCCGAGTTTGAGACAGTTGCACGCGCAGGCGACGACCTCGCCGCAATTCTCTACACCTCCGGCACCACCGGCCGCTCCAAGGGCGCGATGCTGACCCACGACAATCTGGTGTCGAATTCGCTCACGTTGAAAGATGTCTGGCGCTTCACCGACAAGGACGTGCTGATCCACGCGCTGCCGATCTATCACACCCACGGCCTGTTCGTGGCGAGCAACGTCACCCTGTTTTCCCGCGCCGCGATGATCTTTCTGCCCAAGCTCGATCCCGAACTGATTATCAGGCTGATGGCCCGCGCCACCGTGCTCATGGGCGTGCCGACATTCTACACGCGGCTGCTACAAAGCGAGAGGCTGACAAAAGAATCCACGTCGCACATGCGGCTGTTCATTTCAGGATCGGCGCCGCTGCTGGCGGAAACGCACCGCGAATGGTTCGCGCGCACCGGCCACGCCGTGCTGGAGCGCTACGGCATGACCGAGACCAACATGAACACGTCGAATCCGTATGACGGCGAGCGCGTGCCGGGCGCGGTCGGTTTTCCGCTGCCAGGCGTTGCCGCGCGCGTCACCGATCCGGAGACCGGCAAGGAGCTGGCGCGTGACGAGATCGGCATGATCGAGGTCAAGGGCCCCAACGTGTTCAAGGGCTATTGGCGCATGCCGGAGAAAACAAAGTCAGAATTCCGCGACGACGGCTTCTTCATCACAGGCGATCTCGGGAAGATCGACCATAAAGGCTACGTCCACATTCTCGGGCGCGGCAAGGATCTGGTGATCTCCGGCGGCTTCAATGTCTATCCGAAAGAAGTCGAGAGCGAGATCGACGCCATTCCCGGCGTAATCGAGAGCGCGGTGATCGGCGTGCCGCATGCCGATTTCGGCGAGGGTGTCACCGCTGTCGTGGTCTGCGACAAGAAGACGAAGCTCGATGAAGCAAGTGTGTTGCGCGCGCTGGACGGGCGGCTGGCAAAGTTCAAATTGCCCAAGCGCGTACTGTTCGTTGATGAATTGCCGCGCAACACCATGGGCAAGGTGCAGAAGAACGTGCTGCGCGACACTTATGCCAGCATCTACATCACATGATCGTTTCATCATTGCGAGCGTAGCGAGGCAATCCAGTGCTTTCTGTATGGTGGTCTGGATTGCTTCGTCGCTTCGCTCCTCGCAATGCCGGAAATCTCAATATCCTGTCGTCAAACTCACCACGAAGCGCGAGCTGACAACAAGCAGATAGATTCCGAAGGCGATCTCAAGCTGCCTTTTTGTCATGAAATGCGCGACCCGCACACCAAGCGGCGCGACGAGAAGACTCGTCGGCATCACCAGCAGCGCGCCGATGATCGAGACATATCCGATTGCAAAGGGAAGCTGCAGCGCGGCGACGTCGGGATAGCGCGCCGCCGCCGGCCAGCCGGCGTAAATGTAGCCGAGCGCGCCCGGTATCGAGATTAGCACCGCAAGGCCCGCGGACGTGCCGATCGCCTGGTGGATAGGACGGCCATAGAACGTCATGAGCAGGTTCGAGAACAATCCACCTCCGATCCCCATCAGGGTCGAAAGCAGGCCGATGAAAAAGCCGTAGATCTTCATGAAGAAGCCCTTCGGCATGTCGTCACCAAGGCGCCATGTATCCTTGCCGAGCAAGAGCCGCGCGGCTGCGGACCATGCCACGCCTACAAATACGTATTTGAAAAGTTTTTCCGGCGCGTAACGCGCGATCACGCTGCCGAGAACGACACCGAACAAAATCGGGAGCGCCCACTTCAACAGGATGTCCATGTCGACACTGCCGCGCTTGTGATGCGCCTGCCATGAGCGGATGGATGTCGGGATAATGATGGCGAGCGAGGTTCCGATGCAAAGCGGCATCCGCGCATCCAGCGGCACTCCCGCGAGACGGAAGCATTCGTAGAGGACCGGAACCAGCACGGCCCCGCCGCCGATACCGAAAATTCCCGCAAGAAATCCGGCGAGGGCTCCGACGACAATCAGCAGAGCGGCCAGCTCGCCGAGTTCGGAAAAATTCAGGCCTGAAAACATGATCGAATCGCTCCGCCCTAAATGTGAATTTATATTCACTTTATATGTTTTTCTTTGTTGCTGGTATACCAGATGCACCATCTACCCTTGAGAAGAAAGCCAAAACAAGAAATGAACTTTGAATCTTGTAAGACCAATTTCTGCGTTGCGCTCGCCCAATCGACTCCGTAAATAGAAACCCTCTAACCCCGGTCACGATGCCACACCGGCGTTCCCGCCAACCATAAAAAGTCCGCCGATGACCCCAAGGACTCCCAGGATCGACCGTCCCCTTTCACCCTTCCTGACGTATCGATGGACATTGACCATGGTCATGTCGATCGTCCACCGCGCCACCGGCATCGCCTTGTACGCCGGCACACTGTTGATGGCTTGGTGGCTGATTGCAACGGCGTCAGGGCCGGGTGCCTATGCAGGAATACAAGCCTTCACCGGAAGCTGGATCGGCCGCATCGTCGTGTTTGGTTACACGTGGGCGCTGATCCATCACATGCTCGGCGGCGTCCGCCATTTGATCTGGGATCTTGGTTATGGTTTCGGCGCTTCTGAGCGCGAATGGCTGACGCGCGCCGCGCTGATCGGCTCTATTACCCTGACGATTGTCGTGTGGATCATTGCCTACGTGATCGGAGGCGGCAGATGAGCGCGCAGGAAACTCAAAGCGGCGAGAAAAAATCCACCTCAATGCGCACGCCGCTCGGCCGCGTACGCTACATGGGCGCCGCGCATTCCGGCACCTCCGATTTCTTCCGCCAGCGCATGACGGCAGTAGCTCTCATTCTGCTGTTCGTGCCGGTGATCGTCATCATCATGAACCTGCTCGGCCGCAACCAGGTCGCCGCCGCGCAAATCCTCGGCTCGCCGCTGGTGGCGATCATCATGATCCTGTTCATCATTGCCAGTGTCTGGCACATGAAAATCGGAATGCAGGTCGTGATCGAGGATTATATCGCGGGCGAGAAGCTCAAGCTCGCCGCGATCATCGCCAACCAGTTCTTCGCTTTCACCGTCGGCCTCGCTTCGATCTACGCGATCGTCAAGCTGTCATCCGGAGTTTAAGACATGGCAGCAAGCCCCAAGCCGACCGCATCCGCCGCCTCGAACGGCAAGGGCGCCTCCGCCTATCCGATCGAGGATCACACTTACGATGTGATCGTGGTCGGTGCCGGCGGCGCGGGATTGCGCGCCGTGGTCGGTTGCGGCGAGGCTGGACTTCGCACCGCCTGCATCACGAAAGTTTTCCCGACCCGCTCGCACACCGTTGCGGCGCAAGGCGGCATCTCGGCCTCGCTCGGCAACATGCATCCGGACGACTGGCGCTGGCACATGTACGACACCGTGAAGGGGTCGGACTGGCTCGGCGATCAGGATTCGATCGAATACATGGTGCGCAACGCGCCCGCCGCCGTTTACGAACTTGAGCATTGGGGCGTGCCGTTCTCGCGCACCGAAGACGGCAAGATTTATCAGCGCCCGTTCGGCGGCATGACCAAGGATTACGGCAAGGCGCCGGCCCAGCGCACTTGCGCTGCCGCAGACCGCACCGGCCACGCCATGCTGCACACGATGTACGGCCAGGCGCTGCGTCATCACGCCGAATTCTTCATCGAATTCTTCGCCATTGATCTCATCATGGACGATCAGGGCGTTTGCCGCGGCGTCATCGCGATCAAGCTCGACGACGGATCGATCCATCGCTTCCGCGCCCAGACCACCATCCTCGCGACCGGCGGCTATGGCCGCGCCTATCTCTCGTGCACCTCGGCGCACACCTGCACCGGCGACGGCGGCGGCATGGCGCTTCGCGCCGGGCTGCCGTTGCAGGACATGGAGTTCGTGCAGTTTCACCCAACCGGCATTTTCCCGGCGGGCTGCCTCATCACCGAAGGCGCGCGCGGCGAAGGCGGCTATCTGGTCAATTCCGAGGGCGAGCGCTTCATGGAGCGCTACGCGCCATCCGCCAAGGACCTCGCCTCGCGCGACGTGGTCTCGCGCGCGATGACGATCGAAATCCGCGAAGGCCGCGGCGTCGGCAAGAAGAAGGACCACCTCTTCCTGCATCTCGACCATCTCGATCCGAAAGTGCTGCACGAGCGCCTGCCCGGCATCTCGGAATCGGCGCGGATTTTCGCCGGCGTCGATCTGACGCGCGAGCCGATTCCGGTGCTGCCGACGGTGCATTACAACATGGGCGGCATCCCGACGAACTTCCACGGCGAGGTCGTCACCAAGAAGGATGGCGACGACAACGCGGTGGTGCAGGGCCTGATGGCGGTCGGCGAAGCCGCCTGCGTGTCGGTGCACGGCGCAAATCGCCTCGGCTCGAATTCGCTGATCGACCTCGTGGTGTTCGGACGCTCGGCGGCGCTGCGCTGCGCCGAGAAGCTGACGCCGAACGCCAAGCAGCCGGAATTGCCCGCGGACTCGGCGGATCTGGCGCTCGGCCGTCTCGATCATTTCCGTTATGCCTCGGGCGGGACACCGACCGCCAAGCTGCGCGACAGCATGCAGCGCGTGATGCAGAACAATTGCGCGGTGTTCCGGACCGGCGACGTGCTGCAGGAAGGCAAAGGTCTGATCCATAAAGTTTATGGCGGCGTCACCGACATCAGCGTCACCGACCGCTCGCTGGTCTGGAATTCGGACCTCATCGAAACGCTGGAATTCGACAATCTGATTTCGCAGGCCGTGGTGACGATGGATTCGGCGGCGAACCGCACCGAAAGCCGCGGCGCGCATGCCCGCGAGGATTTCGCCGACCGCGATGATAAGAACTGGATGAAGCACACGCTGGCGTGGATCGATCCGAAGGGCAATTCGACCCTCGATTACCGCCCGGTGCACGACTACACGATGACCAACGACGTTCAATACATCGTGCCCAAAGCACGCGTGTATTGAATGGTTTTCCCCGGACGCGGTGCGGCGCGCGGTGCCGCTCCGCTGATCCCGGGCCGTAACGATCCCCGTTCTGCGACGCAATGCTCTGCATTGCATCGCGCCCGGGACAATGATGCAAGGAAGAGCCATGGCTGAGTTCAAACTGCCGAAAAATTCCACCATCAGCGGCGGGAAAGACTGGCCGGCGCCGGAAGGCGCCACCGACACGCGCGAGTTCAAGATCTACCGCTGGAACCCCGACGACGGCAAAAATCCGAGCATCGACACCTATCATGTCAACACCGCCGAGTGCGGACCGATGGTTCTCGACGGCCTGATCTGGATCAAGAACAACATCGATCCGACGCTGACCTTCCGCCGCTCCTGCCGCGAGGGCGTATGCGGGTCCTGCGCCATGAATATCGACGGCCAGAACACGCTGGCCTGCACCAAGGACATGCACGATGTCGATGCGGGCGCGGTCAATATCAAGCCGCTGCCGCATCAGCCCGTGGTGAAGGACCTCGTTCCCGATCTGACAAATTTCTACACCCAATACGCCTCGATCGAGCCGTGGCTGCACACGTCTACCGCGACGCCGCAGAAGGAATGGAAGCAGTCACCTGAAGAACGCCAGAAGCTCGACGGCCTTTACGAATGCATCCTGTGCGCGTGCTGCTCGACCTCATGCCCGAGTTATTGGTGGAACAGCGACCGCTTCCTGGGTCCCGCCGCTTTGTTGCAGGCCACCCGCTGGGTCAAGGACAGCCGCGACGAAGCCACCGGCGAGCGCCTCGACAATCTCGAGGACCCATTCCGGCTCTATCGCTGCCATACCATCATGAATTGCGCGAAAGCCTGCCCGAAGGGTCTTAATCCGTCGGAAGCCATCGCCGACCTGAAAATGAAACTGGTCGAACGGCAGGTCTGATCCAGGCCAATTTTGCAAAAGTACCGCGCCCGCTTTCAGGAGCGGGCGTTTTCTTTTAGAGCCAGCCATAACCACCTGAAATGAATAAACTTATCGTTCTTGTCTAAAGCGCGCGATCGCAGACTTGCGCGCGCCGCATATCCCGTATGCCCGGCAATCAATGATGGAACCTTGCCCAAAGGCAAGAAAGAGTTATTTATCGTAAGCTAATAGTTAGGATACTAACGATATGGCCCTGTCCCATTCCTTTATCCAGACTGAAATCGGGTTGCTGGTGACACGCGTCGGACGGCTATGGCGGCGTCAGGCCGATCAGGCGCTGGCCGAACATGGCCTGTCCGAAGCCACGGCTATCCCGCTGATGGTTCTGTTCCGGCGCGGCAAGTCCATGCGTCAGGGGCTGCTCGCTGATGAGATCGGTGTTGAGGGCCCGTCGCTTGTCCGGCTGGTTGATCTTCTCGAAGGCGAAGGGCTGGTGGAGCGCCGCGAGGACCATACCGATCGCCGCGCCAAGGTGCTCCATCTGACCCCGGCCGGAGAAGCGAAGGCTGAGGAGATAGAGCGCGTGATGCGGCGTGTGCGCTCTTATCTTCTGAAAGGCATTCCTCATGAGCATCTGGCTTTGACGTTCGAAGTCCTGCGCAGCATCGAAAACCGCACCGGCATGCTCGCGGCGGCGGCCGCCGCAGAGGCGGTGTGATAATGGCTGATAATCAACCTTTTCTGGTCCGCCATGCGGACCTGATCTTCGCATTAAAAACGTTCACAGCTGCGATGCTGGCGTTCGTCATTGCATTGTGGGTTGATCTGCCGCGTCCGTATTGGGCGCTGGCCACAGTCTATATCACGTCTCAGCCACTGGCCGGCGCAACAAGTTCCAAGGCGCTCTATCGCGTTCTGGGTACGATGATCGGTGCCACGGCGAGCGTGCTGATTATTCCGACCTTCGTCGACGCCCCCGAACTGCTTTGCATCACGATCGCACTCTGGGTCGGGCTCTGTCTTTATCTGTCCCTGCTGGACGGCACGCCGCGCAGCTACACGTTCATGCTGGCGGGATACACCGTGGCGCTGATCGGCTTCCCCACGGTCTCGACCCCCGGAGCCATTTTCGACGACGCCGTGGCCCGTGTGGAAGAGATTTCACTCGGCATTATCTGCGCCGGTCTCGTTTCTACGACTGTTTTTCCGCGCAGCGTCGCGCCCGCTGTAGCGGCCCGGGTGGATAGCTGGCTCGCCACCGCCCGATCGGTTGCCCATGACGTGCTCACCGGGCGCGGGGCCGAAGAAGAGCGGCGGATTCAGCGGCTGCGTCTCGCGACGGATGCCGTTGAGATCGAGGCGCTCGAAACCCACCTCGCTCACGACAGGCTGACCGATATCAACACCGCGCGCGGATTGCAGGCCCTGCATCGGCACATGCTGATGCTGCTGCCGATACTTGCCTCGATCAACGAGCGCATGGCGGCGCTGGGCGAGCGCCTGCATACGGAGCATCCCGAATTATCGCGATTGCTTGGCGAGATGGCGTCATGGATCACCGACGACAGCAACGACCGGCAAGCCGCCCGCAACTATACTGCCGCCATCGAGGCGTATCAGCCGAAGCTCGGCGCGGACCCATCGTGGGACCGGATCATGATTGCCAGCATCCTGATGCGCCTGCGCGAATTGGTTGACATATTGGCGGATTGCGGCGCGCTCAACAGCGCGATCACGGCGGGCCGGGATCCATCGCGTGTCCGCCTGAAATTCAATCCCGAATCCGGCGCTGCGCCCGCCAGACATCGCGATCACGCGTTGGCGCTGTGGTCGTCTGCCGGCGCCAGCATCTCGGTGTTGCTGTGCTGCGCGCTCTGGATCGGCACGGGCTGGACCGATGGCGCTTCCGCGCCGATGATGGCGGCCGTCGGCTGCTCGTTCTTCGCGGCTCAGGACGATCCCGCGATCGGCATTCGCAGCTTCGGCGTGTGGTCTCTCGTCGCCATCGTCATCGTCGCAATCTATCTTTTCGCGCTTCTTCCGCAGACCTCGAATATCGAGGTGCTGATCGCGATGCTGGCGCCGACATTCCTGCTTTTCGGCATCCTGATTGCTCGCCCCGCCACGTCACTCATCGGCATGGTGCTCGGCGCCAATACCGCGACACTGCTGGCATTACAGCAGACATACGGCGCCGATTTCACAACTTTCATCAACTCCTCGGTGGCGTTCCTCGTCGGCATGGTCGTGGCGGTTATGGTCACGACAATGGCGAGGTCGGTGGGGTCGGAATGGATCGCGTGGCGGCTCATGCGCACGGGCTGGATGGATCTTGCCGTAGCCGCCGAGCGGCGCGGCAGGAACGACCGGGCAGCCTTTGTCGGTGTCGCACTCAACCGTCTGGGATTGCTCGCACAGCGTCTCGCCGTCATTCCCGAAAGCGATCGCCGGGACGTCGACAGTCTCAGCCAGTTGCTGGTCGGCCTCAATATCATCGACCTGCGCCATGCGCGCAGCCACCTCAGTCCACGGACCCTGCGAGCCATGGATGACATGCTGAACGAACTGGCTGTCGCCTTCCGCAATCATCGCGGCGGGCCGATGCCGCCGCGATTGCTTCCTTATATCGATGATGCCCTCGCCGAGACGCTCGACGATCATCGTCCCGCCGCGAAGGACGCGGCCCTGATCGACCTGGCCGGCATCCGGCAGGGACTGTTCCCCGGTGAGACGCCCTGGATGCCACCGCGCGCTATCGGGAGACTTGTCGCATGAGATACGACCTCGATATCTACGGCGTGTTCGTGCCCTCGCTTCTGGTCGGGGTGATCGTCACTTACGTGCTCTCATCCCTTCTGTCGCGCCTGTTCCGCCACATCGGTCTTTATCGTTTCGTGTGGCACCGCGCGCTGTTCGACTTCGCCGTTTTCGTCTGCCTGTTGGGGGGCATCGTCTATCTGTCCTCGGAGTTTCTGTCGTGAAAACCATCTTCCGTGTCATCCGCCGCTTTGCGATGACGGCGCTCGCCATCACAGCGGCATGTGTTGTCGGCTACCGGCTGTGGACCTATTACATGGATGAGCCGTGGACGCGTGACGGACGCGTCCGCGCGGACGTTGTAGCCATCGCGCCGGACGTCTCCGGTTTTGTCACCGATGTTCTCGTGCGCGACAACCAGAAGGTGCGGCGCGGCGATATTCTTTTTCAGATCGATCATGCGCGGTTTGAACTGGCGCTGCAGCAGGCCGACGCCGTGGTCGCCGGACGCCATGCCACGCTGGATCAGACGACAAAGGATCTGACCCGCTATCGTGGACTCACCACTGACGCGGTATCCCAACAAAAGCAGGAGCAGGTACTGGCCGCGCAACTCGAAGCCAAGGCGGCCTACGATCAGGCGGTAGCCGACCGTGCCGTCGCGCAGCTCAATCTCGATCGCAGCGAGGTGCATGCGCCAGTGAACGGAACGATCACCAATATGGACCTTCGCCCCGGTGCCTACGTCACGTCAGGGAAAGGCGTCATGGCACTCGTCGATTCCGATACGCTGCGCGTGGAAGGCTATTTCGAGGAGACGAAGTTGCCGCGCATTCATGTCGGAGACATTGTCAGTGTCCGCCTTATGGGCGACAAAAACCGGCTGAAGGGCCATGTGCAGAGTATCGCCGCTGGCATCGACGACCGCGACCGCAGCGCGGGGAGCAATCTGCTCGCCAACGTCAACCCGACATTCAACTGGGTGCGGCTGGCGCAGCGCGTTCCAGTCCGGGTTGCGCTCGACGACGTGCCGGATGACACTCTGCTGGTGTCAGGCCGCACGGCCACGGTGGAGGTGCGCCCGCTCGCGCATTGATGTTGTACACGATGAAAAAGTCCGGGCGGCAGGTTCAGGACACAAGCCGCGCTCCATTCGAGATAAACTTGTCCCCCAGAGGTTGAAGCGCGCTGGCTCCTGCGCAATAAGTGGCGCATGACCGCACCTGTTCAGACCAATGACAATTCGCCGTTCGGCGCCCACATGCCGAATGCTCTGCAGCGCCTAGTCATCGCCGCCGCGCAAAACTCCGGTCTGAAACGGGGAGCGTTTCGTCCCACATTATCGCGTCTTGTGAATCTGTTCGGCAGCGGACCGATAGATGCAGTCTATCAGGGCGCATCGTTCCGCTTTTATCATCAGGCCAGCGGCACCGAGCGCGGCGCGCTGTTCAATCCCGACTACAATCTGCCTGAACTGGATTTCCTGCGCGAATATACGCCGCGCGGCGGCACCTTCATTGATGTCGGCGCCAATGTCGGCACTTACGCGCTGGCGCTGGCGCATCACGTCGGAGCGGACGGCACAGTGATTGCCATCGAGCCGCATCCCATTGCCAATTCGCGGCTCGCCTTCAACAAGGCCGCATCCCGTTTCAGCAATGTTGTCATTGTGGCGGCGGCGGCCGGCGATACCGAAGGCACTCTGACGCTCCTGACCGATTCCGGCAATCTCGGCGCAAGCACCATTTCGGAGTCGCAGAACGGCATCAAGGTTCCGGCGCACCGCCTCTTGACCATCCTGCAAAACGCCGGCGTCGATCACATCGACGCTTTGAAAATCGATGTCGAGGGTTATGAAGATCGGGTTTTGATTGCTTTCTTTCGCGACGCACCGCAATCGCTATGGCCCAAAGCAGTCGCGATCGAGCATCTCGAGCGCGATGTCTGGCAACACAATTGCATCGACGACATGATCGCGCGTGGCTACGCCATTGCAGGCAAGACGCGAAGCAACACTTTGCTCGTGCGGCGCTGATATCCGAATCTGCCGCGCGGCTATTTGAACACCGGCAAGACGAAAATCGCGATATTGACGATCAAGGCGAACGCGAAAGCGAGCGAGCGCAGCGGCGGCTTGTTGTAGATATACAAAAGCGCGTGGGCGATGCGCAGCAGGACATAAGCGAGCGCCAGCCAGTTGACAATGTCGATCGGCGCGCGCTGGGTGACCGCGATAATCACGGCGGCAGCAAAAAACGGAAAATTATCGTAAGCATTCTGATGCGCCGCATAGGCTCGGCGCTTCATCGGCGGCAGATCCTCGACTTCCTCGCGCGGATAGCTGTTATCCGATTTCGTTCCGGCCTTGGCATATCCGGCCCAGACAATCGGCAACAAGGCCGCGATCAGAACGCACCAATAGGCGAGAGGCATGCACGTCTCCGTATTCAGCCGTATGTCGTGTCGCAAATTCCGTTACGTCTCGAATGATGCGTTCCGCTTCGCGTGTCAATATCGCGGCGCGTCAAAGGGTCGCCGCCTTTTCAGACGGAACATCGCCATCCTCTGGCCGTTGTACGGCTGAGTATTTGTGCGGAGAACGGCATGATCGGGACTTATCGTCGCTTCGGCATCGCTGTGCGGCCTATCGGCGGCAGAGGGACAATATGATGGCGCAGCCACCGAAGCGGGACCCGCAGGAGGTGCCGCCCTCCAAACCTGGCCGGCCTCAGGAGCCACCGCAGGAAAGTCCCCCGGGCAATCCGCGCCCCGAGATTCCGCCGCCCGTGCGCGAGCCGGATTCACCCTCTCAGCCGCAAGAACTTCCGCCCAGCACGCCGGAGGAGTTGCCGGTGCACGGACCTGGAGCTCCACCTGCGATGCCGCCCGTCGATCCCGGTATCATCGATCTGCCGGGCTCAGATCCAGACGCTCCGCAACAGCCATCGATCTGAATAAGGATGGCGACATGACGTTGAGATGAGCGTGTGCTTGATTGAATCGAATGGACTGATTCGTTTCACGGCGAAACCTGCTCCCTCGCCACACTCCCGCCCCATGCATGTCAGTTGATCCTGGAACGGCAAGACCACAATCGCCGCACTTTGAGCTTTGCTGACAGACACTGTTCTCACACACGGAACATCATGAAAAATATTCGACTGATTTTTCTCGCAACCACCGCGATCGGCGGCGCTGTATTGTCGCTGCAACCAGCATCCGCGCAGACCAATGCCTTCATAGTGGCGCAGGCCGAACCAAAGGCCGGCGAGAGCGCGCCGCCAAAAGCACCGCCGCACCCCGCGCCTCCCGGAGCGCCGAGGGCTCAGCCGCCCGCTCCACCACAAGCACCGCGGCCTGCCGCGCCTCCTCCGCCCGCCGCGCGGCCGCCCGCGCCACCTGCCGCGCCTCGTGCAGAACCACCACGGCCCGCGCCTGCACCACAAGCACGCCCACCCGCGCCGCCCCGCGCACCGGAGGCTGCTCCGCACGCAGCACCGACGCCTCCGCCGCCAGCGGGCGCACCAGCGCCGCGCCCGGAACAGCCGCGCCGCACTGAAGGACTTGAACCGCGCGGCGAAGCGCCCCGCCGTCCGGCAAATGCACCACCGATTCCGCCAGGCGTGCGCGACGTCACCCCCTCCCGTCCCGCACCGGGGACGCCGCCGGCCACGCCAAATACAATCGCGCCCCTTCCGGGCGAACATGCGTCGCCGAACGCGCCGGTCCCCGCCGAACGCCGTGGGCCACCCGCGCCCGGCACCCCTCCCACCACACCGAATGCAATCGCGACGCCTCCGGGCGGGCATGCGCTGCCGAATGCCGCGCCGCCCGCACCGCCTGCGGCAACACCCGGCGCACCGGGAGGTCCGCGCACTGAGCGCCGCGGACCTCCTCCGGGCATGCCCGCAGGAACGCCTGCCGCACCGGCCGCAGCACCTGTTGCCGCACCACTCCCCGCGCCGCCGGCCGCCGCCACGATGACCCCGCTGCCCGCCAATGCGCCCGGCGCCAACCGGGGCCGCATGGAGGATTTTCGCGCGCAGCGTCAGCAAACCACGGAAGGCGGACGAACGATCATCCGCGAGCCCGATCGCGTCATCATCAAGGACCCGAACGGCCAGTCGTTCATCCGGCACAATGAAGTGGATCGCTTCAGATATGGCGCGCGGGACGTTCAGGTGCAGCGTCAGGGCAACGACACCCGCACCGTGATCGTGCGTCCCGACGGCACGCAGATCATCACCGAAAGCGGACCGGACGGCGGGCTGCTGCGCCGCATGCGCCGGGACCGCGAAGGCCGCGAATTCGTCATCATCGACAACAGGCCGCGCGGCATCGGCCCCGGCGGAATTGCCGCAGGCGTCGCGGCCGGCGTGGTCGCGGGCGCCATTGGCGGCTATTTCGTATCGCTGCCGCCGCCGGTGCTGCGCATTCCGCAGGACCGCTACATCGTCGATGCAGGCGGCGCGCCGCCCGATCTGATCTACGACACGCTGATCGCTCCGCCGGTCGATCGCCTTGAGCGGGCCTATTCGCTCGATGAAATCCGCTATAGCCCCTCGGTGCGCCAGCGCATGCCGAGCATCGATCTCGACTCCATCAATTTCGAGACCGGCTCCTGGGATATTCCCGAGGATCAGGCGGCGAAATTGCAGGTGATCGCGGACGGCCTCAACCGTGCGATCCGGCGCAATCCGAATTCGGTGTTCCTGATCGAGGGCCATACCGACGCGGTGGGATCGGATGTCGACAATCTCTCGCTGTCGGATCGCCGCGCCGAATCCGTCGCGGAGCTTCTGTCGCAGCAATTCGGCGTGCCGCCGGAAAACCTCGCGACACAGGGCTATGGCGAGCAATATCTCAAAGTCCCCACCGACGGACCGGAGCGCGCGAACAGACGCGTCACCGTGCGCAACATCACGCCGCTTCTGGGTGGCGGCGAGGCCAACGCCGCGCCTCGCTAAGGGCAAGCCAACATCAAAATAAAACGGCCGGGAGAAATCCCGGCCGTTTTTGTTTGAGTTGACGGTTGACGGACTTAAACCGACCTCATCCTCCGAAGCGCGGGTGCACGCTCAACGCCGGGCGAGCTGGCGGAAAATGAACTCTCGCAACTGGAGACTTCAGATAAACCAACGAAATAAACGCAAGAATCCAAAGAAACAGATTCCGGAGTGGCTGCGGCTTCCTGTCTTCATTTATAGTCCGATAATCTTCGATGCGATAAATCACATCAAGGAAGTGACCATCATTTTGATCGTTCAGTGGTCCAGTGCAATCTGATGCGTCATCACCGGGCTCGACCCGGTGACCCATCATTTAAAAAATCAATTCCTTTAAAATGGATGGCCGGGTCAAGCCCCGCCATGACGACCCGTGATCGCGCGGATTACAGCCCCAGCTTGCGCTTGCGCTGGCCGAGCGTGCGCAGGCGTAACGCGTTGAGCTTGATGAATCCCGCCGCGTCGCGATGATCGTAAGCCACCGCGCCTTCCTCGAAGGTGACGAGGTCCTGATCGTAGAGCGAGTATTTGCTCTCGCGGCCGATCACGGTGACGTTGCCCTTGTAGAGCTTCACCCGCACGCGGCCGGTGACGTATTGCTGGCTGAGGTCGATGGCGGCCTGAAGCATCTCGCGCTCGGGCGCGAACCAGAAACCATTATAGACCAGCTCGGCATATTTCGGCATCAGCTCGTCTTTCAGATGCGCCGCGCCGCGATCCAGCGTGATCGATTCAATACCGCGATGCGCGCTCAGCAAAATCGTGCCGCCCGGCGTCTCATACATGCCGCGCGACTTCATGCCGACAAAACGGTTTTCAACCAGATCGAGGCGACCAATGCCATTGGCGCGGCCAAGCTCGTTGAGTTTCGTCAGCAGCGTCGCCGGCGACAGCTTCTTGCCGTCGATGGCAACCGCGTCGCCCTTCTCGAAATCGATGGTGATGATCGTCGGCGTATCGGGCGCCTTTTCCGGATCGATGGTGCGCGAATAGACATAATCCGGCACGTCCTGCGCCGGGTCTTCCAGCACCTTGCCCTCGCTCGATGCATGAAGAAGATTGGCGTCCACCGAGAACGGCGCTTCGCCGCGCTTGTCTTTCGCGATCGGAATCTGGTTCTTCTCGGCAAAGGCGATCAGTTGCTCGCGCGAGCGCAGATCCCATTCGCGCCACGGCGCGATGATGGTGATGTCGGGCTTGAGCGCATAATAGCCAAGCTCGAAACGGACCTGATCGTTGCCCTTGCCCGTCGCGCCATGAGAGACCGCATCCGCGCCGACCTTTTCAGCAATCTCGATCTGCTTCTTGGCGATCAGCGGGCGCGCGATGGATGTGCCAAGCAGATACTGGCCCTCATAGACCGCGTTGGCGCGAAACATCGGGAACACGTAATCGCGCACGAATTCCTCGCGCAGATCTTCGATGAAGATGTTTTCCGGCTTGATGCCGAGCAGCAGCGCTTTCTGCCGCGCCGGCTCCAGCTCCTCACCCTGGCCAAGATCGGCGGTAAAGGTCACGACCTCGCAGCCATAGGTGGTCTGCAGCCACTTCAAAATGATCGAGGTATCCAGCCCGCCCGAATAGGCAAGCACCACCTTCTTCACGTCTTTGCTCATGAGAAGCCTATAGAATTTCGAATGAGGGTATTTAACCGCGCCTGTCGCACCCTCTATAGAAAGATCGGGCGGAGTTGGGAAGGCCGTCATTGCGAGGAGCGAAGCGACGAAGCAATCCAATCACGGGAAGGGGCTGGATTGCTTCGCGGAGCCTGTCATCGGGCGGCGTATTCACGCCGACCCGTTGGCTCGCAATGACGCACGGTCGGATTTCGCGTTCGCGCGCAATCGCGGCGACCCTCCGACATCGCGTCCGAATAATCTTTGCCGCCAGCGATAGCCCGGCCATGCCATGCGCGTCAGCCACGCATCGATATCCCAATCGGTCATGCGCGTGGAGGGCCAGCGGAAAATGAAGGCATACGTCAGCCATGCCACGATGAAGGACACGACACCCGACGCGATGACGTCGGTTGCAAAGTGCCCGCCGAATGTAATGCGCAGTCCGCCAGTGAAAATACCGAACGCCGTCGCGGCGATATAGGCAGCGGCGCGGTATTGAGGAGGGGCCAATGCGGCGGGCGCGTAAGTCCAGAACGCCGTGCCGCCTTCCCCGGAAAAGAACGAGCAGTTCTTCGGACATTTGCCGCGCGGGTCCCACCACGGCTTGAAGTCCATGCTGCCGTTGAACTCCGTCACCGCAACCGGGCGCGGGCGGCCCCAATAGCTCTTGAAGATCACGTTGTTCAGCACGATGGCGGACAAGAGAATCGTGATGAGCAGAAAGATCATCTTGCGGCCCGACATCATCAACGGACGCACAGGCCATGCGAGCTTAACGATAAACGCAATGATCGCCGGCAGGACAAGCGCCCACGTCACCCACATCGCCACTTCGCGCGCGATCTTGGCCCATGTGATGGACGACACCGGAAAATTTCTGGTCGACGCATCGTAGAAGAATGACGTGATCTTCAGGTCGAGTTGCGGCCAGATGCTGAATACCACAGCCGTGACCAGCCCGACGGCAAGCGCGATATAAAGTCCGGTTCTGTTCATACGGGGGGTCTAACCCAGCGGCACGAGACTGAAAAGATGTTATGGCGCCTGCGGTGGACGCGCGTTGGTTAACGGCTGGCGCCAGAACCCGGCGTTGCGGCCCGCGATGATCCAATACACCACACCGCCGAGAATGCCCGCACCGGTCATGATTTCCAGATGCCGCCGAACGATGCCGTTAAAGGTCATCGTCACGGTGTCGAACGGAATAAAGGCAAGATAGGCGCCCAGCCCGGCCAACCCGCCAAGGATCGCGTAAGCAAGCATGCTGCGGATGTAGAACGCTTCCGTGAGGAGCACCACGACCAACGCCGGAACCAGCGCGAACCCGCTGACGAGAAGAAAGCCGAAGCCGAGAACAGCGTTCGCCACGCTGGCGTCGAGATCGAGCGTTTGCAATTCCATTTCCGGAAACAGCAGCCCGAACAGCACCACCACACTCGCCGCGAAACAGGCGAGCAGGAAACCGAAGGCGATCATGAAAAGGCGGCCGATCAGGGACATTCAGTCCTTCCGGTGGTTATAGTGATGCAACGGCTCAACCAACCTCGGCGTCATTGCAGGGCCTGACCCGGCAATCCATCCTTGAAAAGATTTTTCTTGCCAGATGGATGCGCGGGTCAAGCCCGCGCACGACGTTTTTTGTTTGTGATGGTTCGCATCTTAATGATCAATCCGTCATCGCCATCGCGCGCAACGCCTCGCGCTCGCGCACCGACAGCTTTTCAGTTTCCGATTTCAACTGGCCGCAGGCGGCAAGAATATCGCGGCCGCGCGGCGTGCGTACCGGAGACGAATAGCCGGCGTTGAAAACATATTCGGAGAACTTCTCGATCTGCTCCCAGTCTGAACATTCGTAAGCGGTGCCGGGCCAGGGATTGAACGGGATCAGATTGATTTTCGCCGGAATGCCCTTGAGCAGCTTCACCAGCAGCCTGGCGTCGTCGAGCGAATCGTTGACGCCCTTTAGCATCACATATTCGAAGGTGATCCGGCGCGCGTTGGACGAGCCGGGATAATTGCGGCACGCCTCCAGCAACTCCGCGATCGGATATTTGCGGTTCAGCGGCACGAGTTCGTTGCGAAGCTCGTCGCGCACCGCATGCAGCGAGATCGCCAGCATCACGCCGGTCGCCTCGCCGATGCGCGCGATGTTCGGCACGACTCCCGATGTCGAGAGCGTGATGCGGCGGCGCGACAGCGCGATGCCCTCGCCGTCCGAAATAATCAGCAGCGCGTCGCGCACCGCGTCGAAATTATACAGCGGCTCGCCCATCCCCATCAACACGACGTTGGTGACGAGGCGGTTGCCGTTCGGCGTCTCGCGGTCGATCCAGTCGTTCAGGCGATCACGCGCCACCATCACCTGCCCGACAATCTCGCCGGCGGTGAGATTGCGCACCAGCCGCTGCGTGCCGGTGTGGCAGAAGGTGCACGACAGCGTGCAGCCGACCTGCGAGGAAATGCACAGCGTGCCGCGATCGGTCTCGGGAATATAGACGCATTCGACTTCGTGCGGGCGTTCGGAAGCGTGACCGCTCGGCAAACGCAAAAGCCATTTGCGGGTGCCGTCGCTGGATATCTGTTCGGCGACCACTTCGGGCCGAGCGAGGGTAAAATGCTCGGCAAGCTGCGCACGCATCTCCTTGGAGACGTTGGTCATCCCCTCGAACTCCTGCGCGCCGCGCACATACATCCAGTGCCAGAGCTGCTGCGCGCGCATTTTGCGCTGCTTCTCGGCCACCCCGATCTCGCCAAGCTTCTCCGCAACCTCAAGCCGCGAGAAGCCGATCAGCGACGGTTTTGGCGGCGCGACATAGGTTTCCAGCGCGATCTTTTCGAGCGCAATCTTTTCAAGCGAGGAGTTTTGAAGCGCGGCTTCCACTATCGGCAATCCTTCGCAAGCCGGTCGAGCGCCTGAGCGAGGCCTTTCAGCGAAAACGTGTCCGAGCTCTCAGTTCCCTTGGACGATACGCCCTTCACAGTGACGTCCGCACCCTTGCGTAGCGCCGCCACCATGGCGTCTTCCTCGGCGGCGTTCTTGATCCACAATCCGTCACCCTGCGCATACATCGCATAGCGCGCGCTGCCGACCTCAAGCGTCGAATCCGCACCCGGCTTGAGCTGGTAGCCGATCATGACCGACACCTCGTTGGTCACCTTTTCCGAAGGCCGTGAGGAGATAAAGGCATAAGCCGGATCGCGCGGGCGGCCCGGAGGATTGGTCTTGGACGACGACGGCTTGGCGAGCGCGAAGCAGACCTTCTTGCCGCCGGGAGCGGCGACATAGGCGCCCCAGGTCCCGAATTGACCGATCAGCGAAGGCTCCGCGCCACCGGCTGCGGCCGCCGCCGGCGTGGCCGGTTTTGCGGGAGCGGCGGTGGATTTCGCCGAACTCTTCGCAGCCGAGGTTTTGGCCGCCGGCTGGGCAAACGCAGCCTGTACGCAACCGGCGCACAAAAAGCCCACCGCAAAAATCGTCAAAGCTTGCCGCACAGACATGAAAACCTCGCCGCTTTGCTGAAATGAATGCCGGGGACAAGTGCCGGATTGAAGGGACAAACCAGTCTCACGCCGCGCCCAATTCAGGAATAGCCAAGAATCGCAGGCTTGGAAAGCGAATCGCAAGATTGAAAGGCCAATCAATGACTTGCCGACCCCCCGCTGAAATCGAGAATGACGGGAGCAATCCGGCGGTTTTTGGGCCGCAGCCGCGTGAGATGGGGCCGGCTTATCAAACTGCCTTCTCAAGC
>DASWQB010000291.1:0-3273 GCA_036398335.1 Afipia sp.
GTCGGCGTGGTTTGCGGATCAGGCGATGGTGAAGCCGCCGTCGATCATGAGGCCGTGACCGGAAACGAAGGAGGCATCGTCCGAAGCGAGGAAGGCGACGACCGTGGCCATCTCTTCCGGCGTGCCTGCACGGCCCGGAACCGTAGAGGCCGCATAGGCATACTTCGCCTCAGCACTCGGCCAGATGCGGTCCTGAAACGGCGTGTCGATGATGCCGGGATTAATGGCGTTCACCCGGACGCCCTGCTTGAACAACTCGATCGCCGCTGTCTTGGTCAGGCCGAGCACTGCGTGCTTGCTGGCGATATAGAGTCCGGCATTGGCGAATCCGATCACGCCGCCCATTGAGGCGTTGTTGATGATCGTGCCGCCGCCCTGCGCCAGCATGGCCTTGGCCTCGTGCTTCATCGACCAGAATACGCCGCGCACATTGGCGTTGAAGATCGTGTCATATGTCTCGTTGCTCTGCTCGACGAACGGGGTGAACGCACCCTCGGTACCGGCGTTATTGAAAGCGATATCGATGCGGCCGTAGGTCGAAATCGTCTTGGAGACGAGATCGATCACGCTCTGCTCGACGTTCACGTCTGCCACGACGGCTTTGGCTTCGAAGCCTTCGCTCTTGATTTGGGAAACAACCGCCTCGAGGTCGGCGCTGCGCCGCGCACTGGCGATCACCTTTGCGCCGCGGCGGGCGAGCTCGATTGCAGTGGCACGGCCAATGCCGGAGCTGGCGCCAGTCACCATGGCGACCTTACCTTCGAGGGTCTTGAGAGGAGTCTTGCTCATTTTGGTCTCCATCCATTGAAAATTCAGCCCGGCGGGGGCGCCAACTGATGGAGCCGATCTTCCGGTGCCATCTACTTACGGCTCCCGGACAGATATGATTAGACGATTAATTGTGACCATAGTAGTGAATATACGATAGCAATCGGGTTGTACTATGCACGGAACGGAACTTTCGGAGCTTTCGACTTTCCTGGCGGTGGCTCGCTTCAGAAGCTTCAAACAAGCTGCTGTCGAGCGCGGCGTGGCGGCATCCGCGATCAGTCATGCAATCCGCAACCTTGAGGAGCGGGTCGGCGTCCGGCTTCTTCATCGGACAACGCGCAGCGTCTCACTCACAGAGGCAGGCGAGCGCTTCCTCGCGGAACTCCACCCCGCATTCGGTCAGATCGAAAAGGCGCTCGACAGTCTCAATTCATTCCGAGGCACGCCGTTCGGAACGGTGCGGATCAACATTCCAAACTCGATCGCACCTTTCGTTCTGCACAATGTCATGGGCCCGCTGCTGAAGCTGAACCCCGGCCTGCACTTAGATATCGTGGCCACAGATCGCCTGGTCGACATCGTCGAGGACGGCTTCGACGCGGGTGTCCGCTTTGGCGAACGGCTGATGCAGGATATGATCGCCGTGCACATCAACCCAAAGCTCCGGTTCGCAGTCGTCGGCTCGCCGGAATATTTGCACGGACGCAACATCCCCGAAAAGCCCGCCGATCTTCGCGAGCATTTGTGTATTCGATATCGCTATCCCAGCGGGGCAATCTACAATTGGCAATTCGAAAAGAACGGGGAAGCAATCGACGTCGAGGTGGACGGTCCGATCACGCTCGACGATCAGGAATTGATGATCGAAGCGGCTCTCCAGGGATGCGGCCTCGCCTATGTCTGGGACAATCGCGTGATGCAGCACTTGGCAAGCGGCACCCTCATTCGCTGTCTCGATGACTGGTGTGAACCGGATAACGGGTTATTTCTGTATTATCCGAGCCGGCGCTACCTCTCCGCCGGTCTCCGCGCCGTCATTGACATGCTGAAAGCCTGAGCGAGATTTTTGGCGTACGGGCAAGCTGAAGGCGCTTATTCGTCGTAGACGACCAATCCGACCGACACGGTCTGCCCGCGCTTACACATCGACCTGAAATTGTTTCCAGCGGACCATACGATTGCGCAGATCAACAGTCCTGCCATCAATTGAAAAGGTCCCGTCGCCATTGTGATGCAATGTTCGGCGCTCCTTTCGCGAGTCATTGACCGTGATGGTCTTCACCTCAAGGATGAAGAGATTGTAGCGTTCGACCAATGCGTCGTCGGCCACAATGCATTCGATATTCGCGATGCATTCTGCGATGGACGGAGCGCGCACCGCGCGAGACGGAAGCGCAGTAAGATGAAAGCGCTCGAACTTGTCGGTGTCAGCGCCTGAGCAGTTGCCGATATCGACAACCTTGGAGGCTAGGTCGGCGCCAGGAATCGATATCACGCATTCGCCTGTCTTGCGTAGAGCCGCAAAGCTATGGTCCCAGGGCCCGATGACGCACCCGATCAATGCAGGGTCGTGCTGGACCACCATATGGAAACCCATGGTCATTACATTGGGTCGTTCCCGATGGACCGTCGTGACCAGCACAATCGGCCCAGATTCCAGAAGCCGATAGGCTTTGCCGCCAGGAATTTCTCTCATTGAAGGCTCTTTCATCGGCAATCCGTCCGCCGCGTAACTGTGCCTCCATGTGCCTGGCAACTGCTCAGACCATGAAAACAATGCAGCATCCGGGCATTCCTCCTCCGCTCAGATAAGATTAAAGGCGTCCGGGTTCAGCACCCGTCGGCTGACCTTCACGACGAGGGGCCCGTCGGCTTCGGAAGAGTCCCGAACGGCGTGCCATTCGGTGTCGGCGTAGAACGCTGCCCATTTCGTCGCCATGTCCTGCTCGGACTCGAATTTCAACACGTAGACCAGTTCGTTGATGGTATCCGTGCCGAACTGCGTCAAGGTCATGAACACGACGTCCATGCCGTGCTTCTTGAATATCCGCAGTGAGTCTTCATTGAACCGCTTGACCATCGCGGGCATCCGACCTGGCACGGTCGTATATTCCCTGAGTTCGTAGATCATCGTTTCTTCCTGCTACAGTCGACTCTTGTCGGGCAGCCACGGCGCCGTGAGTATTCGCGGCGCCGTGCTCGACTTAGAGATTGACCATCGACAGCTCATTGTCGCGGTAGCGCTGGCCTTCGACCTTGTTGCTCTCGACGGCCGCCTCGATAGCGGCGAGATCCGTCTCGCTGAGCTGGAGCGAGACCGCACCGATATTTTCTTCTAGGCGCGATCGCTTCCGCGTGCCGGGGATCGGAACGATCCAGGGCTTGCGGGAGAGAAGCCATGCAAGCGCGAGCTGTCCGGGAGTTGCTCCCTTCGGTCCCGCAATCCCCTTCAGCCTCTCAACCAGCGCCGCGTTCTTCTTCAGCGCTTCCGCCGTGAACCGC
>DASWQB010000292.1:0-6506 GCA_036398335.1 Afipia sp.
GATGACCGCCGGCTTCGCCATGATCTTCCTCTACACGTCCGCTGACCCGATCCGGACAGCGGACCGGGCCACTGCCGTTTCGTTGGCTTCGCGCCGGAACATGGCAGAAACAGAGGATAATTCAATTCTTTACACCGGCTCTTAAGGTTAATCAGGCGGCGTCGTTAACGGCCCCTGGCCGCATTTGGGCACCGGGATGCCAGCGCCGGACCGTTTTAGCGATGGAACCGGGCGGGGGCCGACCGGACAGAATAAAACCCGCCCTCCTTTTTGGGGGGCGGGTTTGATGTCACGGGCAGTCTTTTGGCTATGCCGGCGTTATGGCTTGGCGATATGCCACGCACCGTTCAGGAAGCCGTCGCCAGTGGTGTCGCCGGGCTTGGTGTCCTTGGCAAAGGTGTAAACCGGCTTGCCCTTGAGCGCCCACATCTTGCTACCGTCGTCGCGGGTGACAACACTCCAGTCGCCCGAAGCTTTTGCGTCGGTGGCGGCTGCCAGCGGCGGCCAGTTGGTGGCGCAGGGACCGTTGCAGGCTGACTTGCCATCGCTGTCCTTGTCGAAGGTGTAGAGCGTCATGCCCTTGGCATCGACGAACGCCTTGCCCTTGGCGGTGTCGGCGGTTTTGGCTGGAGCCATGTCGGCGAACGCGGCCGCCGAGGTGAGCATCGTCAGCGCCGCCATTGCGGCGAAGAGTTTCGATTTGGACATGAGATATACTCCTGATGACATTCGCGACGCGGACGCGTCACTCAGGAGAACTCCACTTCTTGAGAATTATTCCACTGATAAATCCACGACGGCGTCGCCCCAATCCCACTTTCTGGCCATTGCGTAGGATGTTTTATCCCGTCTGGGAACGGCTACGCGTTTTATTCCATTCCCGGTGCAAAGTTTCGCATTCACCGCGATTTTGGTCAGGGCGGGTTGTGACAGAACGCGGGCGGAGCGTTCAACACCTGTCGTACGCGACAATATGACGTATGAAAATCTCTCGTCCTCGAAGGGAAGGTCGGCGCCCTTGAGGTGTTTATGCGCGCGCGAGCGTGGCAGGCGCTGCGAAAAGTGACACCAATCCGGCGGCGTCAGCGGGCACGCTTCGTCGTGCGGGCAGGGCGCGATCACATGCGCGCCGTTCGCGACGAGCTGCGCGCGGGCCGTAATGATGCGCTCATAGCCCGCTGGCGTGCCGGGCTCGACAATGAGAAGAACGTCTTCGGTCTTCTCCCACATCGCCGCGACGAGTTGAGCGCGCCGCGCCTCGTCCATCTCGTTGATGACATAGCTTGCGATGACAAGATCGCAGGACGGCGCACCCGCGATCCCGCTCAATGCGTCGCCGCGCTCGTAGTTCAGAGCCGACAGGCGCGTGCCGGATACGAGATCGAGCGCCAGCGCACCCAGCGCATTGTTGGCATCGAGGGCGGCGAAGGCCTCTAATGTTTCGAAACTTTGCGAGGCTGCCCATGACGCCGTGCCGGGACCGGCGCCGACATCGAGCAGGCTGCGCGGCGTGAAATCGGGGTTTTGCTCGCGCAGCGCATTGAGGCTCGCGGCGATCGCGGCATAGGTCGCCGGCATCCGCGCCAGCGCATAAGCCAGCGCGTCCGCCTCGCTGACGATCGGCGTTGAGTTTCCACCGCCGCGATAATTTTCCGAGATCGCCACTGCCCGCCGCGCCGCGTCGGTCTGCGACAGCCCGTCGGTCTTGCGGTCGAGCGCGGCTTTGAGTTCGGCGGGAAGATCGGGAGAGGTCATTCTTTACCCTCCCCTTGAGGGGGAGGGTCGCCTGCGAAGCAGGCGGGGTGGGGTGTGGTGACATAGATGTTCGGTCATAAAATTGTATCTGGTGAGGAAGATCGTCCACCCCACCCCGGTTCGCTGCGCTCACCGACCCTCCCCCTCAAGGGGAGGGTAAAACATCACGCCACGTGCTGATCCAGCACCTTCATCGCCCCGTCGAGATCGACCGAGACGAGCTGAGAGACGCCGCGCTCCGCCATGGTGACGCCGAACAGGCGGTTCATCCGCGCCATGGTGATCGGGTTGTGGGTGATGATGATGAAGCGGGTGTCGGTCGAACCCGTCATCTCATGCAGCAGGTTGCAGAAGCGCTCCACATTGTGGTCGTCCAGCGGCGCATCGACTTCGTCCAGCACGCAGATCGGCGACGGGTTGGTGAGGAACACCGCGAAGATCAGCGCCAGCGCGGTCAGCGCCTGCTCGCCGCCCGACAGCAGCGACAGCGTCTGCGGCTTCTTGCCCGGCGGCTTGGCGATGATCTCAAGGCCAGCCTCCAGCGGATCGTCGCTCTCGATCAATTTCAACTCGGCCTCGCCGCCGCCGAACAGCTCGGTGAACAGCCGCTTGAAATGGGTGTTGACGACTTCGAACGAGGTCAAAAGCCGTTCGCGCGCTTCCTTGTTGAGGCTCTGGATGCCCTGACGCAGGCGCTTGATCGCTTCCACCAGATCGTCGCGTTCGGTGGTGAGCGAAGTGTGCTGGGCCTCGACCTCGCGCAATTCTTCCTCGGCGCGCAGATTGACGGAGCCAAGGCGGTCGCGGTCGCGGCGCAGTTTTTCAAGCTCGGCCTCGACGTCCGCAACGGGCGCAGGCTCGCTGTCCGGCGTGATCTCGGCCAGCGCCGCGACGCCATGCGGCTCGACCTCCAGCATGTCGCGGATTTCGCGCTCGATATCCTCGACGCGCCGCTTTGCGCCTTCCATGCGCTCCTCGGCGCGGGCGGTGGCCTCGCGCGCGGTTGACAGGGCGTCGAGCGAGGCGCGCGCCTCGCGGTCGGTATCCGCCATGAGTTTTTCGGCGGCGGCGAGAGCGTCGGCGGCGGTGCGGCGGGCAGCTTCCGCAGTCTCGATCTCGCTGATGAGCGCACGGCGCTTTTCGGCAAACTGCGCAGGTGCGTCGTCGAGACCGGCGCGCTCGGTTTTGACGTCGTTGACGCGGTTCTCGATGGTGGCGATCTGCGAGGCGGAATTCTCGCGGCGGCCTTGCCATTCGTTGCGCTCGGCGAGGATGGCCTGAACGCGGCGGTCGGCGAGTTCAGCCTCGCGCGCCAATGCCTGCGCCTCGGCGCGAACCTGTGCCGCGCTGGCGCGGTGCTCTTCCATGGTCGCGCGCGCGGCGGCGAGCTGTTCCTCGGTCTCATGGCTTGCGGGCAATTGCGACACGGCAAGCGTCGCGGCCTCAAGCGCGCCATGGGCCTCAAAGCGGTCGGTCGTGAGGCGGGTCTGCGCTTCGGTCAGTGCGGAGCGGCGCGCCGCGTGACGGTTGATTTCCCGCTCGGCATTGGCGTGGCGCTCGCGCGCGGCGTCGGCCTCGCGCTGCGCGGCACGGGCGGCCTCGCGCGCGGATGTCTCGGCAATAGCGGCGGCCTTCAGATCGGTCTCGGCGGTTTCCAGCGCCTGACGCTTGGCGGCGGCATCGTTGCGGGCCTGAACCAGTTCGGACTCGATGTCGATCAGCCGGGCGCGCTCGGCGAGCCGCCGCGCCGCGCCGGTCGGCGCGTGCGCATCCGCGACGAAACCATCCCAGCGCCACAGATCGCCCTCGGTGGAGACCAGGCGCTGGCCGGTCTTGAGCTGCGAAGCGAGTTGCGCGCCACGCTCGCGGCTAACGATGCCGATTTGCGCCAGACGTCGCGCCAATTCGGGCGGCGCGTTGACATGCGTGGCGAGCGATACGATGCCGCCCGGCAGCGAAGGATCGTCAGCCATGACGCCGAGATTGGACCAGCGCATCGGCGCACTGGCGTCCACCGGCGCGTCGAGATCGTCTCCGAGCGCGGCGCCGAGCGCCTTCTCGAAGCCCTTGGCGACGCTGACGCCGTCGATGATCGGTGGCCACAGATTCTTGGTTTCGCCCATCACCAGCTTGGAGATGGTCTTGGCCTCGGTCTCCAGCCGCTGCACGCGCTTGTCGGCTTCGACCACCGGCGCGCGGGAGGCTTCCAGCTTGGCGCGCGCGGCGATGTGAGCGGCTTCGTTCGCCTGCGCGGCGGCACCTGATTGAGTCACTGTCTGCTGCGCGGCGTCCATCGCCTGCGCGAGTTCATCGAGATTTCCATGCCTGCCGGTTTCCGCGTCGAGCTTTTCGACATCGCGCTGGACGTTGGCGATATCCTGATCGATGCGGGCGAGACGTCCCTGATGCGTGCGCACGTTCGCCTCGAACTGGGTGCGCTTCGCCGTGAGGTCGGCCAGCGCGGTGGTTAGTTCGGAGAAGATGCGTTCGGCGTCGGTGAGGGTTGCCTGCGCCTGCGCGACGCGTTCGTCCGCACCGCTGCGCTTTTCGACATGCGACTTGATATCTTCCTTGAGGGTCGCTTCCTCGGCATCGAGGCGCTGCAATGCCACCTCGGCATCGGACATCTGGCGCTGCTCGCGCTCGACGTCGGCGGTGAATTGCGTCAGGCGGCGATCGAGTTCGGCGACACGCTCCTTGGCGCGCTCTTCCTCGCGGTCGAGCGTCTCGCGGGCATTGGTGAGGCGCTGCAACCCGGCGGCGGCGCGCGCTTCATTGTCGCGCAGGGCCGGGAGTTCGGAGGCGCGGATCGCCTGGATGCGCGCGGCCTCGGCCTGCTCGCGGGTGCGTTCGGCCAGATCGCGAACGGTCAGGTCGTGGGTCTTGCCGGCTTCGGTGACATCGCTGTTCGCCTGCACCCAGCGCAGATGGAACAGCAGCGCCTCGGCCTTGCGCACTTTGGCCGCGAGTTCGCGGTAACGGATCGCCTGTCGCGCCTGTTTCTTCAAACCGTCGATCTGGCTGGCCAACTGGCCGATCACGTCCTCGACGCGCAGGAGGTTGCTCTCGGCGGCCTTGAGGCGCAATTCGGCTTCATGACGGCGCGCGTGAAGACCGGCGACGCCGGCAGCGTCTTCCAGCACACGGCGACGCTGGTCCGGACGCGCCTGGATGATCTCGCCGATCTTGCCCTGATGCACCAGAGCCGGCGAGCGCGCGCCGGTTGCGGCGTCGGCGAACAGGATCTGCACGTCGCGCGCGCGCACGTCCTTGCCGTTGATGCGATAGACCGAACCGGCCTCGCGCTCGATGCGGCGCGAAACCTCCAGCGTCTCCTGATCGTTCATCGAGGACGGCGCGGAGCGGTCCGAATTGTCGATGGTCATCGTCACTTCGGCATGGTTGCGCGAAGGACGGTTGCCCGAGCCGGAGAAGATCACCGCATCCATGTCGGCGGCGCGCAGCGATTTGTGCGAGGTCTCGCCCATCGCCCAGCGCAGTGCTTCCACCAGATTGGATTTGCCGCAGCCGTTCGGGCCGACCACGCCGGTCAGACCGGGTTCGATCAGGAAGTCGGTGGCTTCAACGAACGACTTGAATCCATGGAGGCGCAGGCGGGTCAGTTTCATTGCAATCGGATCTCGGTTGGCGTTTTTCAGGAACGCCGGGGCATCGCCTCTGCCGAATTTATCAGCACGGGCTGAGTCGCAAAATGCGCCTCACGCTTCGACAATGGCCAGACAGGGCAGGGAGGGCAACGGCCTGTAAGGGATTTTCCCAAGGGATTTGAGGGTAATTCCGACCGGATTTTCCAAGCGTTTTTAGCCCGTTCGCCGGTATTTCGCCACCCATCGCCGCGGCCACAGGATGCCGTGCGCGGGCCCGGTTTCAATCCGGGAACCGTGACGCTTTATGACGCTTTAATTAAGAGAGAAGATCCTATCAGCTCTTGAGCAGTGGCGTGATCATCTTCTCGAAGCTTTCGAACGAGGTCTCGCCCTTCACAAGAGTTCCGTTGATGAAGAAGCTCGGCGTCGAATTCACCTTTAGCGTGTCATTGGCATATTGGCGATCGTCGAGAATGCCCTTTTGCACTTTCGGATCGTCCTGGATGCAGCTCTTGATCATCGGTTCGGTGAAACCGGCCTGCTTGGCGACGCGCGTGATGGTGGCGAACGGGTCGGTCGCCAGATCGTTCTGCTGCTTGAAGAAGATATCGATCAACGCGAAATACTTGTCCGAATCGTCCTTGGCGATGCAGCGCGCGGTGGCGGAAGCGGCGAGGGCGGCCTGATCGAGCGGAAACTCGCGGAAGATGAAACGCACCTTGCCGGTGTCGATATAGGCTTGCTTCAATTTCGGAAACACGTCGCGGGTGAACGCCGCACAATGCGGGCACGTCATCGAGGCGTACTCAACGATGGTGACGGGGGCATCCTTGGCGCCGAGCGCCATGTCGCCGAGCGTGCTTGGCTTGGCGATCGCTTCAGGGGACTGCGCGTGAGCTTGCGTGAAAAATGACCATGGCGAGATGCCGATTCCCGCGGCGAACATAACGTTCATGCCGGCCAGAGTGAGGGCTTTCGAAAAGGTGCGGCGCGTGACGATCACGGGAGGCTCCGAATGCAAGAGCAAGACAAGGGGCGTTGGCTAGCTCGAAACCCGTCATGTGGCAATGGCGAGACGGTGCGGCAAGTGTGGCTCTCTGCGTTCTTTGATGTTTTTGGGCGTCAATTTCGCTTGATCGTGAC
>DASWQB010000293.1:0-1996 GCA_036398335.1 Afipia sp.
CGCGTTCATTGTAATTGGTACGCCGATAATGAAGGGGAATTTTCATGACCGAGAAATTCGATCCTGCGCCCCATGACAAGCATGCCGAAGATCCGAAAACGTAGATCAAGAAGGATCACGAAACCAGAAAGCAGCTCGACAAAGGGCTGCGTGATTCGTTTCCGGCGTCAGACCCCGTGAGCATGACGCAGCCCTCGCCGTCCAAAGAGGATGCGAAAAAGTCTTGATGGGCAGCCTTGGCGCTGAGGGCTTATCTTGCCCGCGCCTTTGCCCGTCTGCGGGATATATGAGCAAGGATTGATCCCAAAGCATGCGTGTTTTTGCATGCACTGCGGGCGTGCTGTTGCACTGTCTCGAATAGTCCGCCAAAGTTGAGCGGTATTTTCGAGAGCGGTCATGCCCACAACAATTTTATCCGACGCCAAGTCTTCATCTGACGCCAAGTCTTCGTCTGACGCCAGGCCTTTATCCGAAAAGCCTTCGCGGGCTGGTGATATCGATCCGGCCTCGCTGGACGCAGATGCAAATCTGCGCGCCGACATCCGCCTGCTAGGACGCATTCTCGGCGATACCGTGCGCGATCAGGAGGGCGCCGATGTGTTCGATCTGGTCGAGCGCATCCGACAGACTTCGATCCGCTTTCACCGCGATGAGGACAAGAGCGCGCGGCGCGAACTGGAGGCCATGCTCGATCGGCTGTCGACGGCGGAAACGGTGCGCATCATCCGCGCCTTCAGCTATTTCTCGCACCTCGCCAATATCGCCGAGGACCAGAACAACATCCGCCAGAACCGCGTGCAGAACGCGGCCAGTTGCACCGGGAACGAAGGCTCGCTTGCTTATGCGATGGCCCGCGCCAAAGCGGCGGGAATCGACGCGGGCAAGTTGCGCGCTTTCTTCAAGACAGCTTTGGTCAGTACGGTTCTCACCGCGCATCCGACCGAAGTGCGGCGCAAGAGCACCATCGACCGCGAGATGGAAATCGCGGCGTTGCTGGAGCGCCGCGATCGGGTGCAACTCACCCCGGAGGAGCTCGAAGCAGGCGACGAGCAATTGCGCCGTGCGGTGCTGACGCTGTGGCAGACCAATCTGCTGCGCCGGACCAAGCTGACGGTGATTGACGAGGTCGCCAACGGATTGTCGTTCTACGAATACACGTTCCTGCGGCAGTTGCCGCGCCTGCTCTGCGCGCTGGAAGACAGGCTGCAAACCGAATCCGCAAGCGGAGAGACGGACGGCGAGGCGCTCGCTTCGTTCCTGCGCGTTGGAAGCTGGATCGGCGGCGACCGTGACGGCAATCCCTTTGTCACCGCGGACGTGATGCTGGGCACCCTGCACATGCAATGCGAAGTCGTGCTGGGCTTTTATCTCGACGAACTGCATGAGCTCGGCGGCGAACTCTCGCTTGCCGAACAGATCGTTCACGTGACGCCGCAGTTGCAGGCGTTGGCGGATCGCTCGCCGGATACCTCCGCTCATCGCAGCGGCGAGCCGTATCGTCGCGCCGTGTCCGGCATTTATGCGCGCCTTGCGGCGACCGCAGCTTCGTTCAACGTCAAGCTGCGCCGGGCCCCAATCGCTGCCGCTGAACCTTATAAAGTCGCCGGCGAATTCAAGGCCGATCTCGATATCATCAATCATTCGCTGGTGGCGGATCATTCGGGCATTATCGCGCGCGGGCGTTTGCGGTTCCTGCGGCGCGCCGTTGATTGCTTCGGCTTTCATCTGGCCAGCCTCGACATGCGCCAGAACTCGGTGGTTCATGAGCGCACCATCGCGGAATTGTTCGAAGCCGTCGCGCCGGGCACCAATTACGCATCGCTGACAGAGGACGAGCGTTTCGCGCTGCTGGTGAAGGAATTGCGGACGGCGCGGCCGCTGACATCGTCATTCGCGGCTTATGGCGAGGAGACCCAAAGCGAACTCGGCGTGCTGCATGCCGCCGCGCGGGCGCATACGACGTTCGGCGATACGGTGATTTTGCAAAGCATCGTGT
>DASWQB010000294.1:0-1993 GCA_036398335.1 Afipia sp.
TTCAGCGCCCGTATGACGCGTTCGAGGAACCGGGGCGTGATCTCGTGCTGCCGGAGCGGTTGAAACGCGGACCGGCTTTTCGGGCGGACATGCTCCAGCAGCAAGATGGCACCGCTGCCGGCCGCGCGCCGTTCCGCCAAGCGGAACACGCCGCTGGCATGCGCCAGTTCAAGCCCGGCGCGCGCCATGATGCCGGGGGTGCCGATCATCGTGTCGCACCCCATGGAACTCGATTCAAGCCAACCTCATCCAAGCTATGGCAGACGTTGCGATTACTCTTTGTTGACATTTGTTTGAAAAGGTCTCCCGGCAGGCCGCTCGCGGTTATTCCACTTAACACCTATTCCATCGACTCAAGGTCGTGCAATGACCATGGCTGCTACTTTTGAAAGCCGATCCGCACAGTCTCGCGCCGGATCGGGCGTCAGCAAGGTCGTTCATGTCGATGTGATCCGCGATATGGCGCAGGCCGAGCCGGTCTGGCGCGCCTGCGAGACAGGCAACTATCTCGCGACTCCGTTCCAGCGTTTCGATCTGCTCAATGCGTGGCAGCGCCATGCCGGGCCGCATGAAGGTTATACGCCGTTCATCGTGGTCGCCAGGGACGGCGAAGGCGACCCCGTGTTGCTGCTGCCCCTCGCGACGCGGCGCGAGAACGGCGCCAATGTTGCCCGCTTTCTTGGCGGCAAGCACCCCACCTTCAACATGGGACTGTGGCGCCGCGATTTCGCGGACAGCGCGGTCAAGGACGATCTCGACGCCACCTTCCGCGCGATCGCCGCTAACGGCATCGACGTTCTGGCGCTGACCCAGCAGCCGCAGCGCTGGGGCAACATCGCCAACCCGCTTCGGGTCTATCCATCGCAATTGTCGCCAAACCAGTGCCCGCTTTTGCGGATCAAGCCCGGCGGCAAACCGGAAGACAACGTCAGCAGCGGTTTTCGCCGCCGTCTGCGCGGCAAGGAACGCAAGCTGCAAACACTGCCGGGCTATCGCTATCGCATCGCATCGAGCGACGAGGATATCGTCCGCCTGCTCGACGTGTTCTTCAAGATCAAGCCGCTGCGCATGGCGGCGCAAAATCTGCCGAACGTGTTCGCAGACCCGGGCGTGGAAGATTTCGTGCGCGCCGCATGTCTTGCGAAAATTCCCGGCGGCGGGCGCGCCATCACCATTCACGCGCTGGAATGCGACGAGGAAATGATCGCGATTTTCGCCGGCGCCGATGGCGGCGACCGCTTCTCGATGATGTTCAATACCTACACGATGTCGGACATCGCCAAGCACAGCCCCGGCGTGATCCTGGTCCGTGATATCATTGATCATTACGCGGCGAAGAAATATGTGGCGTTCGATCTCGGCATCGGTTCGGACGACTACAAGCGGCAGTTCTGCAAGGACGACGAGCCGATCTTCGACAGCTTTATCGCGCTGACCTCACGCGGCAAACTTGCGGCGCTCGGCATGTCCTCGCTGACCCATGCCAAGCGCATGGTGAAACAGAATCCCGCCCTGATGCAGATGGCGCAACGCCTGCGCGCGGCGCTGCATAGCTGATATTTTTACGAAGACTATTCAGGCAGCCGCGACCCGCTCGCCCGCAGGCCCGATCTCGGGCGGCGACGCCGGAGCGTTCAGAATGGTCACCGCGATAAATCCCGACGCCAGCAACTGATCGCGCATTGCTGTGCGCGCCGCAGCGTTGATGTCCGGCGCAGGTACGATCACGGCATGAGCCTGCACGGCAATCAGCGCCGGCGGCAAGCTGGCGGCCGTTCCAGCATTGAGCACGACGTGATCGTAAGCGCGCAGCAAGGCGTCGACCGCCATGCCAAGGCGTGGCGATTGCAACACGGTGCGGTCGGGATTGCGTCCCGCGCCGACCAGATGCACGCCCGAGAGCCTGTCTTTGGTGATGATCTGGCCGAATGACGCGCTGCCGTTCATCAAATCGGTCAACCCCGGAGCGGCCGGATCGATGGAGATGGCTTTG
>DASWQB010000295.1:0-5756 GCA_036398335.1 Afipia sp.
TACCGCGCGCGATCAGAAGATTACGCCATGCGCCGTCCGATCCGAGCCGTGGCCAGCTTGCGCCGCCAAGCGCAAGCAACGTGGCGTCCGCTTTCACGGCTCGCGTGCCGTCTGGTGTGTCGAAACGCAGCGCGCTGTTGTCATCCCAGCCGATCCAGTGATGGCGCGGCGCGAAGCGCACGCCAAGACCGTCAAGCCTTCGCAGCCATGCCCGCAACAGCGGCGAAGCCTTGAACGCTTCCGGGAAAACGCGCCCGCTCGATCCGACAAAAGTTTTCTGCCCGAGGCTCTCGCTCCAATCGCGCAGCGCCTGAGGCGGAAACGCTTCGATCGCGGCGCGCAGAAAGGGCGACGCATCGCCATAACGCGTCAGGAAGTCTTCAAGCGACTCACTGTGAGTAAGATTGAGGCCGCCCCTGCCCGCCAGCAGGAATTTGCGCGCCACCGACGGCATGCGGTCATAGATCGTGACACTGACGCCCGCCTTCGCGACCGTTTCAGCCGCGATCAATCCAGCCGGACCGGCACCGACGATGGCAATGCTCGCATTCACGTCAAGACGACCAATCCGGTTCGCGAGTTCGTTGAGTGGATTTGACATTCGCCCCCGCCGGACAGCGAATTCGTAAAGCGACTGTCAAATCCAAAACTCCACTGGAAAACTTCCATTTGCCAGTGGTCCTTTGGTTCTAACATTCGCATATGCACCAGCCGAAAGGGGACGCGAATGGTAGAACCGGACCGCTAACGCTAGCGCTCGGCTTGCAGCTCCGAAAAGTCTTCTTCACGAAATTCGATGCCGCGTAAAGTGTCCTTGCGATCGTCGTCGTGTTCGAGGCGCCGAAGCTGCACCCTGCGGATTTTGCCGGAAATGGTTTTCGGCAGCTCCTTGACGAACTCGATCCGCCGCACGCGCTTGAACGGTGAAAGCTGCTTCTGCACGTGCCGGAAAACCGACAGCGCCGTTTCGCGTGAAGGCTGCACACCCGGCGCGAGGAAGATATAGGCCTTGGGAATCGCCAGCCGGATCGGATCCGGCGCCGGCACCACCGCCGCTTCCGCCACGGCATCATGTTCGAGCAAAACGCTTTCAAGCTCGAACGGGCTGATGCGGTAGTCGGAGGATTTGAACACGTCGTCGGAACGGCCAACAAACGTCAGATAGCCGTCATCGTCGAGAAAGGCGACATCCCCGGTGTGATAGAGCGCGCCGTCGGTGCCGGACGGCTTGCCGTCCTCGTTCATGTAACCGAGCATCAATCCCGCCGGGCGATCCGCGCCGAGCGCGAGGCTGACCTCACCCTCGCTCGCCGGATGGCCGTCCACATCGTTGACCTTCACCTTGTAACCCGGCAACGGGCGGCCCATCGAGCCGATCTTCACCACCTGCCCCGGCGAATTTCCGACCTGCGCGGTGGTCTCAGTCTGGCCGTAGCCGTCGCGGATCGTAAGGCCCCACGCAGCTTTCACCTGATCGATCACTTCGGGATTGAGCGGCTCCCCCGCGCCGGCCAGTTCGCGCAATGACATTTTGTAATCGGCGAGCTTCTCCTGAATCAAAATCCGCCACACGGTCGGCGGCGCGCACAGCGTGGTGACACCGCAGCGCGCGACGGTCGCGAGCAATCCCTTGGCGTCGAAGCGCGGCTGATTTGCGATGAAGATCGTCGCGCCCGCGTTCCAGGGCGCGAAGAAGCAGCTCCACGCATGTTTGGCCCAGCCCGGCGAGGAAATATTCAGATGCACATCGCCCGGTTGCAGGCCGATCCAGTACATCGTGGACAACGATCCCACCGGATAGGAGCGATGGCTGTGCAAAACCAGTTTGGGCTTCGCCGTGGTGCCGGAGGTGAAATACAGCAGCATGTCGTCATGCGCGTTGGTCACGCCGTCCGGGGTGAACGTATCGGGATATTTTTCGCTTCCCGAATAAGAACGCCATGAGGAATCATCGCTGCTCCCGACCACGATCCGCACCAGATCGCCGCCGCCAAGTCCTTGGAATTTCGGAATCTGGTCCTGCGTCGCGACCACCGCCCTGGCGCGGCCGCGCTCAAGCCGGTCACGCAGTTCTTCCTGTGTCAAAAGCGTCGTCGCGGGAATGACGATCACGCCGAGCTTGATCGCCGCCAGCATGGTCTCCCACAGCGGCACGACGTTACCAAGCAACAGCAACAGCCTGTCGCCGCGTTTCAATCCAAGATCGCGCAGGAAGTTTGCGGCCCGGTTGGAGCGGCGCGACATCTCACCGAATGTCAGCTTTGTCTCGTTTCCCGTTGCAACATCCACGATCCACAGCGCGACGCGGCCCTGATGTTCAGGATTGCCCGCGAGCCCCTTGTCGAACCAGTCGAGCGCCCAGTTGAACGGTACCGGCTCGGGCCATTCAAAGCCAGCGACCGCCGTGTCGTAATCACTCCGGTGCTTGAGAAGAAATGCGCGCGCGTCCTCGAATGTGGTCATCGGCTTCACCCTTCATATTTCGCAGAGTATGCCTTCGTCATCCTGAGGTGCGCGCGCTTGCGCGCCTCGAAGGATCAACGCAAGCTCCGCATCATCCTTCGAGGCTCGCCGAAGCCGGCTCACACCTCAGGATGACGCTGCGCATGTCACTTCGCTTTCGCCAGCAGTCGCAGATGATGGATGATACCCGAAAAATCCACGCCGCCATGTCCGGCTTTCTCAAACGCATCGTAGATGCTCTCCGCATGCGCCCCGAGCGGCGTGGAAGCGCCGGTGGCCTTGGCGGCTTCCTGCGACAACCGCAAATCCTTCAGCATCAAGGCGGAAGCAAATCCCGGTTTGTATTCGTTGTTGGCGGGCGACGCCGGCACCGGACCCGGCACCGGGCAATAGCTGGTGAGCGACCAGCACTGCCCCGACGAGGTGGACGCGACATCGAACAGCGCCTGATGCGACAGGCCGAGTTTCTCGCCGAGAGTGAACGCTTCGCACACGCCGATCATCGATATGCCGAGGATCATGTTGTTGCAGATTTTTGCCGCCTGTCCCGCTCCGGCGACGCCGCAATGCACGATCTTCTTGCCCATGGCTTCGAGCACAGGCTTGGCCGCCGCGAAGGCGGCGTCATCGCCGCCGCACATGAAGGTCAGCGTCGCGTTTTTCGCGCCGCCGGTGCCGCCGGAGACCGGCGCATCGACGGAGGGCAGCTTCGCCAAAGCGGCCTGCCCGTGCGCATGACGCGCGCTTTCCACGTCGATGGTCGAGCAATCGATCAGCAGCGTGTTCTTGCCGAGCGCCGGAATGATCTCCTTCCACACCGACAGCACATGCTTGCCGGCGGGCAGCATGGTGATGACCACCTCCGCGTTCTTCACCGCGTCAATGGCGTGCGCGGCAACACTCACGCCATCCGCCTTGGCGGCGTCGCGCGAGGCCTGCGCCAAATCGAAGCCCTCGACCTTGTGACCGGCCTTGACCAGATTGGCGGCCATCGGCCCGCCCATGTTGCCGAGCCCGATGAATGCAATATGTGCCATGCGTTTGGCTCCCTGACTTTCGTTTCCCGGTTGTTCGTCTCGCGTTTCGCCCGCGGACGATTGGCTAGTTGTCTAACGGTAGGACAGCAGACTCCATTTTTAGAAAGCCAGATCGGCTGTTCCTCCCGGCGCGAGATATTTTTCGATCATCTGCGGCGTGACCTCCTCAAGGCGCGGCGGCGACCATTTCGGATTTCGGTCCTTGTCGACGATCGCGGCCCGGACGCCCTCGATAAAATCATGAGTCTTATGGGCTTCCATCACCGCGCGATATTCCCGGACCAGACACTCTTTGAGCGAAGACGAGTGGCGGCCGAGACGAAGCATTTTCAGCGTGAGCTTCAGTCCGCGCGGCGACTTTCCCAGAATCGCCGCTCGCGCCTTGTCGGCAAAGTCCGAGCCGTCCCGCTCGAGCGCTGAAACAATCTGCTCCACGCTGTCCTGCGCGAAAATGCGATCGATCATCGCGCGATGAGACGCAATCGGCACGTCACCGCCGGACGCTGAAAAACTCCTCAGCAGAGCCGTGACATCGGCCGCGCTGCTCCCCCCGGATAGCTTGATGATCGCCCCGCGCAAGGCCGGCCAGTCTTTCGCCGCGATGCAGACATCCGACAGTCCGATATAGACCGCTTCCGCGCCGTTCATGATGTTGCCGGTCAGCCCGAAATAAGTACCGATCTCACCCGGCGCATGGGACAGAAGCCACGTGCCGCCGACATCGGGGAAAAAGCCGAGGCCGGCTTCCGGCATCGCGACCTTGCTGCGCTCGGTGGTGATGCGATGGCTGGAATGACCCGCAAGACCGATCCCGCCGCCCATCACGAGGCCGTCCATGTAGGAAACGAACGGCTTTGAAAACGAGGCGATGCGCGCATTGAGCCGGTATTCCTCGGCCCAGAAAATCCTGCCGAGATCGCCGCCCGCTTTCGCGTCGTCGTAAAGGCTGCGGATGTCGCCCCCGGCGCACAGGCCGCGCTCGCCCGCACCCTCTAACAGGATGGTGGCGATCGCAGGATCGGACTCGAAATCGTCGAGCGCTCGCGCAATGAGAAGCACCATGTCGAACGTCAGCGCGTTCAGCGCCTTGGGACGGTTCAACCGCAGCACGCCAGCCGAACCCTCGCGGGCGATAACGATATCGCCTTCATTTGCCGCGATCGCAGGCTGCGCGGTCATCGGCTGTCCTCGATCAGCTTGCGCGAGATGATGACGCGCATGATCTCGTTGGTGCCTTCGAGAATCTGGTGCACGCGCAGGTCGCGCACGATCTTCTCGATGCCGTATTCAGCAAGATAGCCGTAGCCGCCGTGCAATTGCAGCGCCTGATTGGCAACATCGAAACCGACATCGGTGCCGAAGCGCTTGGCCATCGCGCACAGCTTTGTCGCGTCAGGGTCTTTACGGTCGAGCGCTGATGCGGCGCGCCACAAGAATGTTCGCGCGGCTTCGAGTTCGGTCGCCATGTCGGCGAGACGGAATTGCAGTGCCTGAAACTGATCGAGGCGCTTTCCAAAGGCCTTGCGCTCGCTCATATAGGCCAGCGACTTGTCGAGTGCCGACTGCGCGCCGCCGAGCGAACAGGCCGCGATGTTCAGCCGCCCGCCATCAAGGCCCGACATCGCGATGCGAAAGCCGTCGCCTTCGGCGCCGAGACGATTGACGACCGGCACGCGCGCGTTCTCGAACATCACGGCACGGGTTGGCTGCGCGTTCCAGCCCATCTTGCGCTCGTTGGCGCCGAACGAGACGCCCGGCGTATCGCCGTCGATCACCAGCGTGGAGATGCCGCCCGGCCCCTCGCCGCCCGTCCTTACCATCACGACATACAGGTCGCTCGCGCCCGAGCCGGAGATGAACTGTTTCTGGCCGTTGAGAATGTAGTGATCGCCTTGATGATCACTTTGGCGCACGGCGCGCGTGGAGAGCGCCGCCGCATCCGATCCCGCGCCGGGTTCGGTCAGGCAGTAGCTTGCGATCAATTCCATAGTGCACAGGCGCGGCAGCCAGTTGCGGCGCTGCTCCTCCGAGCCGTAGGCATCGATCATCCACGCCGACATGTTATGGATCGACAAAAACGCCGACACCGTCGGACAGCCTTGCGCCAGCGCCTCGAAGATCAATGCGGCGTCGAACCGCGTCAAACCCGAACCGCCGACATCGTCGCGCACATAGATGCCGCCGATGCCGAGCGTCGCGGCCTGCCGCATCACATCGACCGGGAAGTGCTTCGTCTCGTCCCACTCGATCGCGAAC
>DASWQB010000296.1:0-6277 GCA_036398335.1 Afipia sp.
ACAGGGCGTTGTCGCCGAATGTTTCGCACTGTCGGATCTGAAGGGCTACCGCACCGGCGGTTCGCTGCACTTCATCGTCAACAACCAGATCGGCTTCACCACCTATCCGCGCTATTCGCGCTCATCGCCCTATCCATCCGACGTCGCCAAGATGATCGATGCGCCGATCTTCCACGTGAACGGCGACGATCCGGAAGCGGTGGTGTTCGCCGCCAAGGTCGCGATCGAGTACCGGCAGAAATTCCACAAGCCTGTCGTCATCGACATGTTCTGCTATCGCCGCCACGGTCATAACGAAGGCGACGAACCGGCGTTCACCCAGCCGGTGATGTACAAGAAGATCGCGGGACATCCCTCCACGCTCGATATCTATGACAGGCGTCTGATCGCAGATGGCGTGATGACCGAAGGCGAAGTAGACAAGGCCAAGGCCGACTGGCGCGCGCGCCTCGACGCCGAGCTTGAAGCCGGCACCGGCTACAAGCCGAACAAGGCCGATTGGCTCGACGGCAAATGGGCGGGCTTCAAATCCGCCGATCTTGGTGAGGACCCCCGCCGCGGCAACACCGGCGTCGCACTCGACCAGCTCAAGGACATCGGCAGCAAGATTACCAAGGTGCCGGACGGGTTTCATGTTCACCGCACCGTGCAGCGTTATCTGGAAAATCGCGCCAAGGCGATCGAGACCGGTGAGGGCATCGACTGGGCGACCGGCGAGGCGCTGGCGTTCTGCACGCTTCTGCAGGAGGGCCATAACGTTCGCCTGTCAGGACAGGATTCGGAACGCGGTACGTTCTCGCAGCGTCATTCGGTGCTGTTCGATCAGGAGGATGAGAGCCGTTACACGCCGTTCAATCATCTCGGCGGCGACAATCTCGGCCATTACGAGGTCATCAACTCATTGCTCTCCGAAGAGGCCGTGCTCGGTTTTGAATATGGCTATTCGCTTGCCGAGCCGAATGCGCTGACCATCTGGGAAGCGCAGTTCGGCGATTTCGCCAACGGCGCGCAGGTGCTGTTCGACCAGTTCATCTCCTCGGGCGAGCGTAAATGGCTGCGCATGTCGGGTCTCGTCTGCATGCTGCCGCATGGTTACGAGGGCCAGGGGCCGGAGCACTCATCCGCGCGGCTCGAGCGCTTTTTGCAGATGTGCGCGGAAGACAATATGCAGATCGTCAATATCACGACGCCTGCGAACCTATTCCACGCCCTGCGCCGCCAGCTCAAGCGCGAGATTCGCAAGCCGCTCATCATCATGACGCCGAAATCGCTGCTGCGCCACAAGCGCGCGGTCTCGAAACTCGAGGCCATGGGCCCCGACACGTCGTTCCATCGCTTGCTGGATGACGACGCCAAACGCGGCAAGAGCGAGACCAAGCTCGTCGAGGACAAGAAGATCCGCCGCGTCGTGCTGTGTTCGGGCAAGGTCTATTACGATCTGCTGGATGAGCGCGAGAAGCGCGGCATCGATGACGTCTATCTGCTGCGCATCGAGCAGCTCTATCCGGTGCCGCTCAAGGCGCTGGTCGCCGAGCTTGAGCGTTTCAAACAGGCCGAATTCGTCTGGTGTCAGGAAGAGCCCCGCAACATGGGCAGCTGGTACTTCATCGAGCCGTATATCGAGTGGGTGCTGAACCAAATCGGCGCGGCCAACAAGCGTCCGCGTTATGCCGGCCGTCCGGCGTCGGCGGCGACAGCCACCGGCTTGATGTCCAAGCATCTCGCGCAGCTCAAGGCGTTTCTCGATGAGGCGCTGGGCTAAAACCGTTCATGAAGCCGGCGGCTGCAACGGCCGCTGGCGTTTATATATCGATAGGCAAGGGCGTTGACGGCGAACCGCCGCTCATGACGCAAGAGGACAAAAAATGGCTGAAATCCGCGTTCCGACCCTCGGCGAATCCGTCACCGAGGCCACCATTGGCCGATGGTTCAAGAAAGCCGGCGATGCCGTGGCGGTCGACGAGCCTTTGGTGGAGCTGGAAACCGACAAGGTGACGATCGAAGTGCCCGCGCCATCGGCGGGCACGCTTGGCGAAATCATCGCCAAGGACGGCGAGACCGTTGCTGTCGGCGCGCTGCTCGGCCAGATTTCAGAAGGTGCCGGCGGTGCAAAACCCGCTGCCGCAAAGCCTGCCGCTCCGGCAGAGGCTCCCAAAGCTCCTGCAGCTGCGGCAGCGCCTGCGCCGGCTCAGAAATCCCCACCCGCTGACGCGCCGCAGGCGCCATCGGTGCGCAAGCTCTCCGCCGAGACCGGCATCGATGCCTCGACCGTGCCGGGTTCGGGCAAGGATGGCCGCGTCATCAAGGGCGACATGCTGGCCGCGATCGAGAAAGCGGCCTCCGCTCCGACCGCTGTAAACCAGCCGGCGGCCGCAATTCAGGTGCGTGCGACCTCGCCAGCGGATGATGCTGCGCGTGAGGAGCGCGTAAAGCTCACCCGCTTGCGCCAGACCATCGCGCGCCGCCTCAAGGACGTGCAGAACACCGCCGCAATGCTGACGACCTTCAACGAGGTCGACATGACCAACGTCATGGCGCTTCGCGCGCACTACAAGGATGCATTCGAAAAGAAGCATGGCGTCAAGCTCGGCTTCATGGGCTTCTTCGCCAAGGCTTGCGTGCAGGCGCTGAAGGAAATTCCCGCCGCCAATGCCGAGATCGACGGCACCGACCTGATCTACAAGAACTACTACCACATCGGAATCGCGGTCGGCACCGACAAGGGCCTTGTCGTGCCGGTGGTGCGTGAGAGCGACACCAAGTCCATCGCCGAGATCGAGAAGACCATCGCCGATTACGGCAAGCGCGCCCGCGACGGCCAGCTCAAGATCGAGGAAATGCAGGGCGGCACGTTCACCATCACCAATGGCGGCATCTACGGCTCGCTGATGTCGACGCCGATCCTGAACGCGCCGCAGTCGGCCATTCTTGGCATGCACAAGATTCAGGAGCGTCCGATCGCGGTCGGCGGCAAGGTCGAGATTCGTCCGATGATGTATCTGGCGCTGTCCTACGATCACCGCGTGATCGACGGCAAGGAAGCGGTGACCTTCCTCGTTCGCGTGAAGGAAAATCTCGAAGATCCGGCGCGGCTGGTTCTGGATCTCTAATTCTAAAATCATTCCGTCATGGCCGGGCTTGATCCGGCCATCCACGTCTTTCTTGGTTAAGTCTCAACCGAAAAGAAGACGTGGATGCCCGGCACAAGGCCGGGCATGACGAAAAAAGGGATTTCATCATGGCTTACGATCTCACAATCATCGGCAGCGGCCCCGGCGGCTACGTCTGCGCGATCCGCGCGGCGCAGCTCGGCATGAAGGTCGCCGTGGTCGAGAAGGAAGCGACCCTCGGCGGGACGTGCCTTAACATCGGCTGCATTCCCTCCAAGGCGCTTTTGCAGGCCTCCGAGCGGTTCGAGGAGGTCACGCATATGCTGCCAAAGATGGGCGTCGGCGTCGGCAAGCCCAAGCTCGATCTGCCGACCATGATGAAATTCAAGAGCGATGGCGTCGATGGCAACGTCAAAGGCGTCAGCTTCCTGTTCAAGAAAAACAAGATCGATTCGTTTCAGGGCGTCGGCCGCATCGCCGGCGCCGGCAAGGTCGAGGTGAAGGGACCGGACGGCAAGACGCAGACGCTTGAGACCACCAATATCGTGATCGCGACCGGCTCGGACGTAGCGAAGCTCAAAGGCATCGACATTGACGAGAAGCGCATCATCTCCTCCACCGGCGCGCTGGCGCTGGAAAAGGTTCCCGAGAAATTGCTGGTGATCGGTGCCGGCGTGATCGGTCTCGAGCTCGGCTCGGTCTGGCGGCGTCTCGGTTCGGAGGTCACGGTTGTGGAATTCCTCGACCGCATTATTCCGGGCATGGACCTTGAGGTCGCAAAATCCTTCCAGCGCATTCTTGAAAAGCAGGGCATGACCTTCAAGCTCGGCTCGAAAGTGACGGGCGTCGATACCTCCGGCAAGAAGCTTAAAGTTCAGGTTGAGCCCGCTGCGGGCGGCAAGGCCGAAGCCATTGAGGCCGATGCCGTGCTGGTCGCGATCGGCCGCGTGCCTTACACCGACAATCTCGGTCTCCAGGAGGCTGGCGTCGAGCTTGATCAACGCGGACGCGTCAAGACTGACGCTCATCTTGCGACCAATGTGAAGGGCATCTATGCCATCGGCGACGTGATCGCCGGACCGATGCTGGCGCACAAGGCGGAAGACGAGGGCGTCGCGGTCGCCGAGATCATCGCGGGGCAGGCGGGTCACACCAATTACGATGTGATTCCGAGCGTGATCTACACGTTCCCCGAGGTCGCTTCCGTCGGCAAGACCGAGGAAGAACTGAAAGCGGCCGGCATCGCCTACAACATCGGCAAATTTCCGTTCACCGCGAACGGCCGCACCAAGGTCAACCAGACCACGGATGGTTTCGTGAAGATTCTGGCCGACGCCAAGACCGACCGTATTCTCGGCGGCCACATCATCGGCGCGGAAGCGGGCGAAATGATCCACGAGATCGCGGTGGCGATGGAATTTGGCGGCGCGGCTGAAGATGTTGCCCGCACCTGCCATGCGCATCCGACCCGTTCGGAAGCGGTCAAGGAAGCGGCGATGGCGGTGGCCAAGCGCGCGATCCATATGTGAGACAGTTTCTCACATGTGAGATAATTTCGTTTCGTTATTGCCGGGTTGACCCGGCAATCCATCTCTTCAAAAAGATGGATGCGCGGATCAAGTCCGCGCATGACACAGTGTGTGTCCGTTAAAAGCGGAAAAGCCTCAAAGCAAATGCACCGCGTGAGGTGCGAAGAAGCCGATCGCGGTGAACGTGATACCTGCCAGCGCGAGCACGCCCGCGACGCCCGCGAGCGCGATCATGCCGGTGATGATGGTGGCCGACGCCAGCACGATGGCGATCTGGAACGCCGCCGATGCCACCTCGTAATGATGATAGCGTGCCATCGCCAGATCGCGCTCGTGCTCGGCATGTTTGGCACGCTCCGCCAGCTGTTCGGAGCCTTCTCCGGTTTCGGGTTCTGAGCGATAGCGCGCCGCGGTTTTTTGCCAGGCATCGAGCTGCTTGTTGAGCGCCAATTTGGCGGCATCGTCGCCAACATTGCCGAGGCTGAGCCGGGCGTGATCGGAGGTGGTCTCAACGACGGTGCGGCGGATGCTTTTGGCCTGGAAGAATGCCCAGAGGTTCGACGCTTCGACATTCTTGCTGATGGATTCGGTCTGGGCGCCTTTGCCGAGCGTTTCCGACAATGCGAGGAACAACGCGATCACCGCGATCAGCAAGGCAATTTTCTTGTTGGAGCCGGAGGCATGCTCGGCGTGTTCGGCATGCTCCATACTTTCATGCGCACTCATGACAATCTCCATTGCGATGCGAAACGATTGGCTCAACGCAACGAGCGGTGCAAGCGATTTCTGATCGGGTGATGTTGTTATGAAAACGGGGATTGTCATTGCCGGGCCTGACCCGGCAATCCATCGCTTTGGAAAGCTCAGCTTATTGGATGGATGCCCGGGTCAAGTCAGGGCATGACATTTCAGTGTCAGCCTGAATCCGTATTCAACCTGAACATGTCAGGCGCGCGGATGAGCCGTCTTGTAAACATCCATCAACCGCTCCGCATCGACGCCGGTATAGATCTGCGTGGTGGAGAGTGAAGCGTGGCCAAGCAATTCCTGAATGGCGCGCAGATCGCCGCCGCGCGACAGCAGATGGGTCGCGAACGAATGGCGCAGCGCGTGCGGGGTCGCGCTGTCCGGCAGTCCGAGTGCGCCGCGCAGCCGCTCCATCGTCAGTTGTATGATGCGCGGCGAAAGCGGCCCGCCGCGCGCGCCGACGAATACCGGCTTGTCCGGCGCAAGCGTGTACGGGCACATCGCGATGTAATCGTGGATCAGTATCAGCACGTTGTTCAGCACCGGCACCATGCGGGTTTTGTTGCCCTTGCCGAGCACGGTGACGACGTCGCCGCTTCCCGATGCTGGAATGTCGCGGCGGTTGAGTTGCAGCGCCTCGGAGATTCGCAGTCCCGATCCGTACAGCAGCGCCATCACGGCGGCGTCGCGCGCCAAAATCCATGGCTCGCGATCCTCGCCCGCGCGGATGTCGGCGTCGGCCATCTGCTTGGCAGGAGCCATCTGGATCGGTTTCGGCAGGCTCTTGCCGATCTTCGGCGCACGGATGGCGGACAGGGCGCCGACCTTGCCCTTACCTTCGCGCTCCAGAAACTTGCCGAACGAACGCAGCCCCGCCAGCGCGCGCATCAG
>DASWQB010000297.1:0-12087 GCA_036398335.1 Afipia sp.
AAAGTTCTGACGCACAGGTTTCTGCTCAGCGAACTTTGGGATGAACTAACCGACGCACAATATTTGCGGGTGTATGTACGGCAGCTACGCCAGAAGATCGAGGGCGACGCCGAGCAGCCGCAATATATCCTGACCGAGACCGGTATCGGTTACCGAATGCGTGCGCCTGATTAAATGCCCTTATATTAAATGCCCATGCAAAGAGGCGGCCAGCACAAAACTGGCCCGGAGCAATCATGAAAATTTCCGATTTTCTGTCTGCGGCCGATGTCATGATCGATGTCCGCGCTGCAAGCAAACACCAGTTGCTGCTGGAGATGAGCCGCAAGGCGGCGCAGAGGCTCGGCTTGTCATCCGAGGGTATTTGCGCGGAGCTTGAAAAGCGCGAACAACTCGGTTCGACCGGCTTGGGGGGAGGAGTCGCCATCCCCCATGCGCGAATACCGTATCTGGAGAGGTCTCTTGCCGTGGTGGCACGGCTGAAGACGCCGGTCGATTTGGACGCGATCGATGGCAAGCCTGTCGATCTGGTCGTGATGCTGTTGATGCCTGCGCCACAATGCGCCGATCATCTGACCATGCTTGCGGTTATTGCACGCAAGTTGAAGGTTAAGGATGACGTTGCAAAAATGAGGGATGCCGCAACGGCATCTGAGTTTTTTGAAATCTTCACGGCGAATTCGGCGACATCATGCTGAGTACGTGGAGGCGTGAATTATCCGCGCTTGCAATGGGCTTTTCGGATTTCCTAAATTCCCACCACAACGGCCGCGCCGGTCAGGCCCGCGCCGGCCGCGGTGAGAAGCAACCGCTCGCCGGAAGTGAAGGGTCTTTGCCGGTGGGCGACCGACAGAGACAGGGCAATCGTCGCGGCTGATGAGTTGCCATATTCTCCGATGGTCCGAACCGTCTCGCATTCATCGCGCAGGCCGAGATTGTCGCGTACGGCCTCAAAGATTCGCGCGTTGGCCTGATGGGGAACGAGGCGATTCATCTCGCCGGCCTGCGTGTGGGCATTTGCGAGGGCAGCTTTCGCGCAGCGCGTCATCATATGAACGGCATTTGCGAAAACCTTTTTCCCGTCGGGCATCGCCATCATGAATTCGCGCGGGTCGATGTCGGGAGAAAAAGGAACGTTGCTGCCTCCTGCCGGGATTTTGATGAGATCGTAGTGACTACCGTCTGCTGCGACTTCTGCGCCAAGCAAGCCGGTGCCCGGATCGTTTGATGGCGTCAGCACCACGGCGCCGGCAGCGTCCGCGAACACGACACTGGAGGTGCGTTCCTGCGGATTGATGCGCCGGCTCAGGATATTCGCCGCGACAACGAGCGCGGCCTTGCCTTGCGTGCGAACAAATCCGTCCGCCAGAATCAGCGCGTAGAGAAATCCCGAGCAGGCCCCCGCAAGATCGATCGCGCCAGAGTTCGGCAGGCCCAGCCGATGTGCCAGCAGGGGAGCCGATGGCGGCAGCAGATGATCCGGCGTCGATGTTGCGAGAATTGTCAGCGCGATATCTTTTCGCGCGATGGCCGCATCGTCAAGTGCGTGCGCGCCGGCCCTCGCCGCAAGATCGCTCAAGGTCTCGCCAGGAAGCGCCCAGCGCCGCTCCCTGATGCCAGTCCGGCGCTCGATCCAGCCGCGCGCGAGGCCAAGCTGGTCCTCAATGAATGCATTCTCGACCCGGTTTTCGGGCGCCGAGTGGCCAAACCCGGCAAGGCGGCTTGATCGTGTTTGCATCATGAGGGCTCAATATATCAAACGTGCAGCATATCAAAGTTTGACTTATCAAAGTTCGATTTGGCGTTTTGGTCGCCTTGGCCTGCTTTAGCTGCTTTCATGAGAAGTCGGGATCAGGCGCGCGAAACTCGTCACCGATCCTAGCGCGGCAAAGCCGGCGCCGAGCGCAAGCGCCAGCGTCGCGCCATGATGCCCCGCAAGAGTAAAGCATAAAGCGGCGAGCGCTGCTCCGGTGGTTTGACCGGTCAGGCGTGCGGTGGCCACGATGCTGCTCGCGCCCCCGGCGCGGCCCGGCGGCGCGCTGCTCATGATTGCCTTCAGGTTAGGAGCCTGGAAAAAGCCGAAGCCAGCCCCGCATAGCGCGATGCGCCAGACGATGTTCGGGATGCTCGGATCATCCGGCAGCGTCGCCAACAGCGCCATGCCGATGCCAAGCAGCGCGAGGCCTATGCCGCCAAGGCCCCCGGCGTGATAGCGGTCCGACAGCCTCCCTGCAATCGGCGCCATGATTGCAACGACAAGCGGCCAGGGCGTGATGAAGAAACCTGTCTCGACTTGCGAGCGGCCGAGCACATCCTCGAAATAAAACGGCAAAGACACGAAGGCCAGACCCTGCACGGCGAAGGAGCAGATCGCGGTGCCGGTCGACAGCGCGAACATCGGCCTGCGAAACAGATCGATCGGCAGCATGGGTGCCGGATGATCCGCCTGTCGGCGAACCAGTGCAAATCCCATCATCAGTGCGGCGACAACCGCGACCGAGACCCACGACACCATAGCGCCATGTGCGGCGCTGCTAAGGCCGGTGACGAACAGGCCGATACAGCCCGCCGCCAGGATCGCGCCGGGAAAATCGAAGGCGTGCGTCGCGCGCGGAGTCTGCGGAAGAGTCTTGAACCCGATCAGCGCGGCAAGGATGCCAAAGGGAATGTTGATGGCGAACAGCCATGGCCATGAGCCAATCGCCAGAATGCCGGACGCGATAGTCGGGCCGAGGGTGAAAGCTGTGGCGACGACCATGGCATTGTGCCCGAAACCCCTGCCCATCTGGTGCGAGGGATATATGAAGCGGACGAGAGCCGAGTTGACGCTCATGATGCCGCCGGCACCGAGACCCTGCAACACGCGGCCGACCAGCAGGCTCGGAAGCGACCAGGCCATCGCGCAGATCAGCGAGGCGATTGTAAACAGGATCACCCCGCCCAGATAAATGCGTTTATGGCCGACGATCTCGCCGAGCGCGCCAAGCGGCAAAAGCGTGATCAGAAGTGCGATCTGGTAGACATTGACCACCCACACCGCATCGGCGGGGCTGGTGTTTAAATCGCCGGAGATGGCGGGAAGGGCAATATTGGCGATCGCGGTATCGAGCGAGGCCATTCCCATTGTGGTGAGCACAGCGGCGACCGCCCATACCAGGCGGTCCGGCGGCAAACCGTCCGCAGGCAGCGTGCGCCGCGATTCTACGCTGGCATCCATTCTGAAAATCTCTCTGGAATTCTCCGGCGCGCGGGCGGCATATGACATCCACGCGCCTTTACCGCGCGGTGATAGGCTCTGTGGCACGGTGGAATCAACGGGCTAAAACGAATGTCTGTCAGGCGAAATCCAATTATCTGACGGGCCAGCGGCGCTGGACCATGCTGCCGATGCCTTTGACTTCTCCGAACACGATGTGTTTATCAGGAAAGCTCTGAAGACAGCGTAGTCCGCTATCGGGCGAGCCTCCCTTTCTCCGCTGCGTTATTCATATATATTGGCGCTCATATTGGTCGTGGCAACGATCTGTCACAGTGCTCCAGTTGCCACCGTGAACGCTGCGAGTCTGCCGGTCTTATGAAGACGCTGGTTATCGATAACTACGATTCATTCACCTACAATCTTGTTCACCTGATTGCCGAGATCAATCAGGAGGAGCCTTTGGTCGTGCGCAATGATGCGGTGACCTGGGCGGAGCTTTCCACGCGGTATTTCGACAATATCGTGATTTCGCCCGGGCCGGGCCGCCCGGATACTTCCGCCGATTTTGGCGTGTGCCGCGATGTCATCGCCAGCACGGCGCTGCCGCTGCTTGGTGTCTGCCTTGGCCATCAGGGTTTGGCGCAAACCGAAGGCGCTACGCTGGCGCGCGCGCCGTCTCTTGTTCATGGCCTTTCCTCGCGTATCAATCATCGCGGACAGGGACTGTTTAAGGGCCTGCCTTCGCCTTTTGAAGGCGCGCGCTATCATTCGTTTTTGATCCAGCGTCCTTTGCCGCCGTCTCTGGAAGAGACAGCCTGGACCGACGACGGCCTGGTGATGGGCGTCGCGCATCGGGAGCGGTCGCAATGGGGTGTACAGTTTCATCCCGAATCGGTGCTCACCGAACATGGGCGCAAGCTTCTCGAGAATTTTCGCGATCTATCGCTTGCGGCGTCCAGCAGAAAATCGTTTTCATTTTCACCGCGCGCAAAGGAAAAAAGCACTGCGGTGCCAACCTCGGATACGCGCAAGGCGTTCTGGCGCGAATTGCCGCGCGCGATTGATACCGAAGCCGCTTATTGCGTGCTTTATGCGGATGCGCCTTATTCGTTCTGGCTCGACAGCAACATCGCGGACCGCTCGCGCGCGCGCTGGTCGTATATCGGCGATACGTCGGGGCCGCATGCAGCGGCGCTGCGCTATCGAAGCATCGACAAGACGTTGGAGATTACGACTGCGGGCGACGTTCGCAGCGAAAAGTTCGATATTTTCGAATACCTGAAAGGACAGAAGCCAAGCACGCCGCAATCGCCGCCGCCTTGTCCTTTCAAGGGCGGTTATGTCGGCTGGTTCGGCTATGAGGTGAGAGGCGATTGTGGCTATCCGACGCGCCGTGTATCGCCGACACCCGACGCGCTGCTGATCCATGCCGACCGTTTCATCGCGGTCGATCACTTGGATAACAAGACCTATGTTTGCGCCATCGATGACCCGGACGAGGCTGCGCGGGCGGAGGAGTGGGTTGGTTCGACCCTCGCGCGCCTCGAAGGCGCGACGGCTCCGCCGATGACGAAGCCGCGCGCCACGCGCGCGCCGCTATCCATCGCGATGGATCAAAGCGAGATGCAGTATCTCGACAACGTGCAGCAATGTCTCGATCTGATCGCGAAAGGCGAGACCTATCAGGTCTGCCTGACAAATGAGCTGTCCTGTTCGGCGGACATCGCTCCGCTCGTGCTGTATCGCACCGTCCGGCGTCTCAATCCTGCGCCGTTCGCGGCGTTCGTCAAATGGCCGGAGGGTGCGGTGCTCAGCGCCTCGCCCGAGCGGTTTTTGTCGGTTGAGGCTGATGGTCATGTCGAGACCAAGCCCATCAAGGGCACGATCAGACGGGACGCCGATCCGGCGCGCGACAAGGTGCTTGCCGATGCGCTTCGCGCCAGCGACAAAAACCGGGCTGAAAATGCAATGATCGTCGATCTCCTGCGCAACGATCTGTCGCGCAGTTGCGAGCCGGGCAGTGTGCGTGTGCCGAAGCTGTTCGACATCGAAAGTTATGAGACGGTGCATCAGATGGTCAGCACCGTTCGCGGCATGCTCAAGCCGGATCGCGCCGTCGCCGATCTTTTGCGGGATAGCTTTCCCGGCGGCTCGATGACCGGCGCGCCGAAATACCGCACAGTGGAATTCATCGACCGGCTCGAACAGCGCCCGCGCGGCATCTATTCCGGCTGCCTCGGCTGGATCGGTGACGACGGCGCCGCCGATCTGAGCATCGTGATCCGGACCATCGTCGTCATGGACGGACGGCTGACGATGGGGACCGGAGGCGGTGTGGTGGCTGCCTCGACGCCGCAGGACGAGTATCAGGAAATGCTTTTGAAGGCGAAGGGCTCGATCAAAGCCATCGTCACGGCGTTGTTCGGCCGTTTTGGCGAAGAGCTTTATCATCTGGAGTCGTCCTGCGAGCCGGTAAGCGGCCACGCGAAAAACGCCCGAGGATCGCGTTCATAATGTCGCTCGTCTGGTGCAACGGCGCGTTCGTCGCGCAGAGCGAAGCGAGCATTTCGATCACCGATCGCGGCTTCACGCTGGCGGACGGCATTTTCGAAACCTTGCGAGCCGTCGGAACGAGGCCGCTGTGGCTGGTTGAGCATCTTGCGCGGTTGCGCGCGGGAGCGGAGTTTTTCGGGCTGCTCGTCGCTTATGACGACGCTGCGATTGAAGCGGCCGTCGTTCGATTGCTGGAAAGCAGTGGCGCATCCGAGAGCGCGGTTCGGATCACTTTGACGCGTGGGCCGACATCCCAAAGAGGACTCTGGAGTTCGGATAATCCCGGTCATCCGACGCTTCTCATTACCACGGCAGCGGGAGGCAAAATGCCGCCGCAACGCATGGTGATCTGCCGTGCCACCCGCCGCAATGATCGCTCGCCTTTGTCAGGCATCAAGTCGCTCAATTACGGCGACAACATTCTGGCGCGGCGCGAGGCCATCCGGAAGAATGCCACCGATGCCCTGATGCTCAACACGCAAAGCCATGTGGCGTGTGCCACGGTCGGCAATGTGTTTTTTCTCATGGACGGGCAATGGGTCACGCCGAGGCAGTCGGACGGAATCCTTCCGGGCCTTGCCCGCGGGAAAATCATTCCTTTGATTGCAGCGCGTGAAAAGACTCTGACAGAGCCGGACCTCCTGCAAGTTGACGCGGCGTTCATCAGCAACAGTCTGGGATGTACGATTATCACCAGCATCGAAGGGCGCGTATTGCCGGATGCAGAGGCGCTGCCGGATCTGACTATTTACCAATAGTCGAACCAGCCAAACGGGGGAGACAAAAGCGATGAGCCACAGCGAGAAGTTTGAAGAGGGCCTGAAAGTGCGGCGGGACGTGCTCGGCGCGGACTATGTCGATAGCAGCCTTGCCAAGGCGGACGACTTCATGATGGCGTTCCAGACCATCACCACCGAATGGTGCTGGGGACACGCATGGACGCGGCCCGGCCTCGACCGCAAGACACGTAGCATGCTCAATCTTGCGATGCTCACCGCGCTGAGCAAGCCGGCTGAACTGAAGCTGCATGTGAAGGGCGCGCTGACCAACGGCGTCACCGTTGATGAGATCAAGGAAATCCTGATTCACGCAACCGTCTACTCCGGCATTCCGGCGGGGCTCGAAGCCTTCAAGTCCGCGCATGAGGTGTTGAAGGCCGAAGGCGTTCTTTAGCCCGGGTAAGGTTTCAACCGGCGGCCGCCAAAGGACCGATACCGGGTTCGTTTCGATCCGCGATCGATACTTCGCTATCCGTGGCGAACCGAACGCAATTGCGTCCGTCCGATTTTGCCCGATAGAGCGCCTTGTCGGCGGCCTCGATCAATCGCGGCCAGGCGTGGCGGCCGAGATGGCCTTTCGCCACGCCGAAGCTGGCGGTGATGTTGAATGTCGTTCCATCGGGCAGGGAAATCGTGTGCGTCTCCAGTTTGCGCCGGATTCGCTTGGCCATCGCAATGCTGCCGGCAAGATCGCCGCTGGAATTCAGGAGAACAAACTCTTCTCCGCCGAAGCGCGCGAAGATGTCGTTTTCGCGCAGCATGGCGCGAACGATGCACACGATCTCGTTCAAGACCTGATCGCCGGCGAGATGACCATAAGTGTCATTGATGATCTTGAAATGATCGATGTCCATCAGAATAAGACAGGCGCCATTGGTCATGACCTGGTTGCTGGTCTGGCTTTCGCCGATCAGATCCAGCGTGCGCCGGTTCATCAGTCCTGTCAGGCCGTCGGTTTCGGCTTGTTGCTTGAGTTGCCTTGTCAGCGAAGCGCGCTCGGTGAGATTGTTTCGCAAAACGTCGATGGCGTCGAATAGGCTGCTCAGTTCGCTGGCATGACGCTGTACGGCGCGGCGCGCCACGGGTCTGTCTTCAGCGAGACCGATCACCTCTTCACGCGCGCGCAGCAGGGGATCGAACACATATCGTTGCGCCACCGCAACAAGCCCCACCAATGTTACAAGAATGATGGTTGTTACGACGATGGCGGATAGCAATTTCATCAGGGCGCTGTTTTGCGCCGCGGTGACCTGCTCGATGGTGATGTCCAGATAGGTCGTGCGCAGGCGTTCCAGGGGTGCCAACGTTCTAACGAAGGCAGTGGTGTAGTCCGCTGCGGTCATCGAATACTTGCCCGACTGGCGGCCTTCGGCAATCAGCGCGTCCGTTATGCGCAGCCCTTCGCCGAAGAACTCACGATCGGTCTCGTGCAAGATGGCGGCGAGACGAGATTCATGATAGCCGATCGCATCCGGTCCGCCGATGAGATGCCAGAGTTCGACCAGGCGGCCTCGGGTGCGGTTGTTGTCGATGAGGTTCTTCAGCGGCAGTTTTTGGCTGACGGCAATCGGCGCTATGATCTGCGATGCGAGCCGGCCGCCATACTCCCTCATATCCCCGAGTATCTGTCCGGTGAGCAGGGCGGCGGCGAGATCGTGATTGGACGAGGATAGTGTATTGACCTTCCAGCGGATCACGGTCTGATAAATGTCGACGACCTTGAAACAATTTTCGATGACCCGTTGCACGTCTTCGAGCGGGCGCTGTTCGCGCGGGGTTGCAGCAAGGCGGTCGACTTCCCGTCTTGAAAAGGCAAGCTGTTCCCGAACGGGTTTCAGAAGTCTCGCGGGGGCGGTGGTCGCCAGTTCTCCGGCAACGCCGGCGGAAGGCGCGGACAAGCGGTCGAGAGCGGCGTCGCTGCGGGCGCGAAATTGGGTCAGACGAGCGCGCAAGGGACTGTCCACCAAAATATCCGCGCCAAGTACGCTGTTGGACGGGCCGCGCTCGGCGGACAGGATATTTGCGGCGTCGAGGATGAGACGATAATTCTCGACTTCTTGCAGATTATGCCGGGCCAGCCTGTAGTCGGTATAGGAGCGGTGAATCACATTGGCGGCGAGCAAGCCGGTGCAGACAATCGCAATGCCCATGCCGATCAGAAGTTTACGGCGCAGGCTGTGATCGCCTCTACGTGCGGCATGGCGAGGCAAATTCCGGCGCGTCCGCTTAAGTCCGGTGTCGAGATCCTTCATCAGCTTTGTGATGGTCATCGGCCGCTTCCCCCTGCAATCAAACCGGCGAGTGTTGTCCACTTCTGTCCCGGCTCATTGCCGTCGCCATAGCTCCTTGAAACCCCTGCGGAACCAGTGCGCGGTATCAATTTAAGGAGGGGAGAATTGCGTTTGAGTGAAATAGCTCGGTAAAGATTTGCTTTATCCCGATGGGAGGCTTTGCCGATAAACCTCAAATTATTTGCTGAAAATTGACCTTATTTAAAATTCAAAACGAGGAAAGAATGACCGGCAGCGAGACGTCCACGATCTGTCGAGGTGAAAACGCAAAGTGATACTGAACACAAAAAAACCGGCCCCAAACGGGACCGGTCTTTGCTTCAGTTTATCTTTTGTCGGTCAGAGCTTGCGGTTGGCAAGCTCGGCTGCCTTGTCGACTGCTTCCTTCGCGCCGGCCTTAGCATCGCCCACGGCTTTCTGGCCGTGACCCTTGGCTTCCTGCAACGCGCCTTCGCCTTGCAACTTGTTGTCGCCAGTGGCTTCACCAATTCCCTGCTTGGCCTTGCCAACGACTTCGTTCGCGGTGCCTTTGACCTTGTCGGCTACGCTACCCATCATGATCTCCTTTTCCGTATGAGTTCACGTGGATAACCAGCCATCGCAAGGCAAGTTCCTTGCGGAATGCAGATTGAATTGCCACATCTTCGGACGGAACAATCCCCTCGATAAGAAAAAGCTTCAAGAGTAATGCGCGACACCCACTCCTATGAACCTTCAAACGGGCACGGCCTGCGGCACGATCCGTTCAACGCCATTATTGGGCCGCGGCCAATCGGCTGGATTTCCTCGCGCGATTCCGAAGGGCAGGTCAATCTCGCGCCCTATAGTTTCTTCAACGCCTTCAATTATCATCCGCCGATCATCGGTTTCTCCTCCATCGTCTGGAAGGACACCATCGCCAACGTGTCGCAGACCAAAGAGTTCGTCTGGAATCTTGTGACCAAGGATATCGCCGAGGCGATGAACGCGACCGCCGCCAGCGTGCCGCATGGCGTCGATGAGTTCACGCTGGCCGGTCTGACCGAAGTGCCGTCGCAAATCGTCGGTGTGCCGCGTGTCGGCGAAAGTCTGGTCGCATTCGAGTGCAGGCTTGCGCAGATCGTGCAATTGCAGGGTGCCGATGGCGTGAAGGCCAATGCCTGGCTGGCGCTGGGCGAAGTCGTGGCCGTTCATATCGACAGGCGCCTGATTGTCGACGGCGTCTATCAGACCGCTCTGGCCCACCCGATTTTGCGGGCCGGACGTACCGGCGATTATGCCGAAATACGGTCCGACGCGATGTTCACGATGCCGCGTCCCGGCTGATTGAACGCCGCACCCGCATGCTCCCGGTCCGGAATCAGGCTCACGCACGGCAACGATTGAGTCAAATTTATAAAGACTGAACAGGGCGTCGGATTCGTATATGATGACGTGAAAGTTGCGTTTAGGGTCTGCCCGCAAGACTTGGTGTGACCAATACCATTTACGAAGAAACCGATATTCCGATGTCAGGAATTGTCAGTATAGGTCAAGTTGGGATAACGGCTGATCTCTGATCTGCCGGACGTCTGGATAAGAGGATTGTTCCATGAGCTTTTCCTTCCGCCGCGATGTCCTCACCAAGCCGATTTTCGCATGGGCGCATAAGGTGCTGCCCTCAATGTCCGATACCGAACGCGAGGCACTGGAAGCGGGCGACGTGTGGTGGGACGCGGACCTTTTTACCGGCAATCCGGACTGGTCGAAGCTGCTCGCTTATCCATCCGCCAAGCTGACCGATGAAGAGACCGCGTTTCTGAACGGTCCGGTCGATGAACTCTGCGCCATGGTCGATGACTGGAAGGTCAATTGGGAGTGGCGCGACCTGCCGCCCGAGGTGTGGGACTTCATCAGGCGCAACAAATTTCTCGGCATGATTATTCCGAAGGAATTCGGTGGGCTCGGCTTCTCGCCTTTTGCGCATTCTGAAGTGATCCGAAAAATTTCCTCGCGCTCCGTCACCGCCGCGGTGACGGTGATGGTCCCCAACTCGCTGGGACCGGGCGAACTGCTGATGAAGTTCGGCACTAAGGAACAGCAGAACAAATGGTTGCCCGGCCTTGCCGAGGGCCGCGAGATTCCCTGCTTCGGCCTCACCAGCCCGGAGGCGGGATCGGACGCGGCCTCCATGATCGACACCGGCGTGATCTGCAAAGGCACGTTCGAGGGCAAGGAGGTGCTGGGCCTGCGCCTGAACTGGCACAAGCGTTACATCACGCTGGGTCCCGTCGCCACGCTGCTCGGTCTCGCCTTCAAGGCGCGCGATCCCGATCATCTGATCGGCAATGAAGAAGATCTCGGCATCACGGTGGCGCTGATCCCGACAAATCTGCCGGGCGTCAGCATCGGCCGCCGCCATTTTCCTGCGATGCAGGTTTTCCAGAACGGGCCGAACTGGGGCAAGGACGTTTTCATTCCGATGGATTACGTCATTGGCGGGCAGGAACGCATCGGCCAGGGCTGGAAGATGCTGATGAGCGCGCTGGCTGCGGGACGCGGCATTTCGCTGCCCTCGCAGTCCGCGTCCGGCGCGGCCTATTGTGCGCGCGCGACCGGCGCTTACGCGCGCGTGCGTGAGCAGTTCAAGGTGCCGATCGGCAAGTTCGAGGGTATCGAGGAGCCGCTGGCGCGCATCGCGGGCACCGCCTATCAGCTTGACGCCGCACGGCGGCTGACCTGCGCAGCGCTCAATCAGGGCCGGCACCCGGCGGTGATTTCCGGCATCATGAAGTTGCACGCCACGGAGCGGCTGCGCATCGTGACCGACGATGCGATGGATATTCACGGCGGCAAGGCGGTCATCGACGGTCCGCAAAATTACATGGGCAATCTGTACCGCTCGGTGCCGGTGGCGATCACGGTGGAAGGCGCGAATATCCTGACGCGCAATCTGATCGTGTTCGGGCAAGGCTCGGTCCGCGCGCATCCTTATCTCTTGAAAGAGATGGACGCGATCGGCAATCCCGATCAGACGGCCGGACTTGAGGCATTCGACACCGCGTTCTGGAATCATGTTGGCCATGCCATCACCAATTTCTTCCGGGCGTGGAGCCGAAGCTGGACTGGCGGGGCATTCGCACCCGCGCCCGATGCCGGCGTTGCGACCGGCTACTATCGGCAGTTGTCGCGCTATTCGACGGCCTTCGCGCTTACCGCAGACATGGCGTTCCTGACGCTGGGCGGTGCGCTCAAGCGCAAGGAAATGCTCTCCGCGCGTCTCGGCGATATTCTCTCCGAGCTTTAT
>DASWQB010000298.1:0-2021 GCA_036398335.1 Afipia sp.
CAAGTCCGGCAGCAAAACCGAGCGTGGCTGCGACGGGCGGCGGCACGTCTGGCGTCTCGATGATGCTGGCCGCGAGATTGCCCTTTGGCGCGATCCATGGGCGATGGCGCCGTCCGCGCCCGGCTGTCTGGTGGGCAGTGACGAGCCAAAGCGGCCCGCGTTCGCCGTTACGAATCCGAGCCAGCGCCTCGGTATTGGTGGATTCGATGCTGTCGAAAACCTCAAGCCGTGTGCCTGAGGATGCTGCGCTCTGGCCGAGCGCAAACCGCATCAAAACAGCGACTTCGCAGCCGCCGTGGCGGCGTTCACCAGCGGGGCTGGCCAGACGAAGAACAGCAGATTGAACAGGCCGCCAATCGCGAGCACAGCACGCAGTTCACCGGCCATCGGATCGACCGCGCCAACCGGCTCGTCGAAATACATCACCTTGACGATGGACAGATAATAGAACGCGCCCACCACGCTGGAGAGCACGCCAAGAACGGCGAGCACGAACAATCCCGACTGAACTGCCGCGAGGAACACGTAGAATTTCGCGAAGAAGCCCGCGAGCGGCGGAATGCCGGCCAGCGAGAACAGCAGCATGGCGAACAGGAACGCCAATATCGGATTGGTGCGCGACAGCCCGGCGAAATCGCTGATTTGCTCGACCGCCTGCCCCTTGCGCTTCATGGTCAGGATAACGGCGAAGACCGCCAGCGTCATCGCGACGTAGATCGCCAAATAGACCAGTACGCCCTGCGCGCCCTGCTGCGTACCGGCGGCAAGACCGACCAGAGCGAAACCCATATGACCGATTGAAGAGTACGCCATCAGGCGCTTGATGTTCTTCTGGCCGATGGCGGCGAACGATCCCAGTGCCATCGAGGCGATGGAAACGAAGGCCACGATCTGCTGCCATTCATGGTTGACGCCGGGAAACGCGGTCAGTACGACGCGAACGAACACCGCCATCGCGGCGACTTTCGGCGCCGAGGCAAAGAACGCGGTAACGGGCGTCGGCGCGCCTTCATAGACGTCCGGCGTCCACATGTGGAATGGCACGGCCGAGACCTTGAAGCACAGGCCCGCGAGCAGGAACACGATGCCGAACAGGATGCCGAGGCTGCCGGTCTTCGCGGCGGCGGCGATTCCCGTGAAGGTCACGGTGCCGGTGAAGCCGTAGATCAGCGATGCGCCGTAGAGCAGCATGCCGGACGACAGCGCGCCGAGCACGAAATACTTCAGGCCCGCCTCGGTCGACTTGGCGTTGTCGCGGTGGCTTGCGGCGACGACATAGAGCGCAAGGCTCATCAACTCGAGGCCGAGATAGAGCATGATGAGATCGCCGGCCGAGATCAGCACCATCATACCGACGCTGGAGAGCGACACCAGAATGGAATATTCGAAGATCTTCGCCTGATCGGCGAGAAACCGCCGCGACAGGATCAGCGTCGTCGCCGAGCCGATCAGCGCCAGCACTTTCAGGAAGCGCGCATAATCATCGACGATGAAGCTGCCGCCGAAGGTCACGAGTTTTCCGCGCGGCAGAAGAATTTCGAGAGCCCCGGCCACGATCAGCAACACAACCGCGAGCGCGGTGACCACCGGCACGGTACGCGAGCCGCCATAAGCGCCGATCATGAGGAGCAGCATCGCGCCGACCGCGAGCACAAGCTCGGGAAGGATCGGAAGCAGCGAATAGCCTGCGACGTCGAAATTCATGGCCTACCCTGCTCTCAATTCAATGCCGCGGCCTTCACGGCCGAAATCGCTGTGCTGTAATTGTTGACGAGTTGCTGCACCGACGCCGCCGACATATCGAGCACGGGTTTCGGATAAACGCCGAACAAAATTGTCAGCACCACCAGCGGGGCGAGAATGACGAATTCGCGCAGCGTCAGATCCTTGATCCCGGCCAGCGACGGCTTGTCGAGCACGCCGAAGATCACCTTGCGATACAGCCATAGCGCGTAAGCCGCCGACAGGATCACGCCGGTTGTCGCGACAATCGCGGTCGGAAGCGAAACCTTGAAGGTACC
>DASWQB010000299.1:0-1533 GCA_036398335.1 Afipia sp.
CGTTGTCATGGGTTGAATGCGTGGAAATGGTGGACCGGTCCATGCCCCTGACCGATGCCGAGCCGGTCCGCCGCCGCAATCGCGGCGCTGATGAAATCCTTGGCATGGCTGACCGCGTCGTTCAGACTCTCACCCTTGGCAAGGCCTGCCGCGATGGCCGAGGACAGCGAGCAGCCGGTGCCGTGGGTATTGGCCGTGGCGATGCGCGGTGCAGCCAACCGCACTATTCCCTCCTCGCTGAACAGATAATCGATGCTGTCCGGCCCCTCGCCGTGACCGCCCTTGATGAGCACGGCAGGACAACCAAGCCGCAGCAGGCGCTCACCCTGCTTTGTGATCCCACTCTCCGTTCCGGCGAGCGGCTCGTCCAACAACGCCGCAGCTTCCGGCAAGTTCGGCGTGACGATCCGCGCCAGCGGAATGAGAGTGCCGCGCAGCGCATCCAGCGCAGACGGCGACAGCAAGCGGTCGCCGGAGGTCGCGATCATCACCGGATCGACCACGATGTTGGTTGCGTGCCAGCGCCGCAGACCCGCCACGACCGCCTCAATCGTCTCGTGGCGCGACACCATTCCGATCTTCACCGCGTCCACCGCCAGATCGTCAAATACCGCATCGATTTGAGCGGTGACAAAGTCCGGCGGCACCTCGAACACACCGGTGACGCCTTTGGTGTTCTGCGCGGTCAGCGCGGCGATCACCGAGGCGCCATAGACCTTCAGCGCGCCGAAGGTCTTCAGATCGGCCTGAATGCCTGCGCCGCCGCTGGAATCCGACCCGGCGATGGTGAGAGCGATGGGAATGCGTTGAGCCATTGCAACAGCATATATGCAAAGGGGGCGGAAGAGCGATACCGCAGCCGCATCATGGCGACGTCGTCAGGACGCCTTGACCAGTTCAGTCACCGGCGCGTCGGGATCAGGCTCGGGATCGGCCATGGACGAAATCGCGGCCACCGGGGTGTCGCGCAGGCGCTTGAGGCCGAGCCGGCGCTCGCGCAGGATCACGAAAATGCCCGCCCCCGCCACGATCACCGCACCGATGATCACGTAAGGCGTCGGCACCTCGCCGAAAATCCAGTAACCGGCGATGAACGCCCAGAGCATCGAGACGTAATCGAAGGGGGCAAGGAACGAAGCCGGCGCGTGACGATAGCTGTCGGTGAATAATATCTGCGCCGTTCCTCCGGCGACACCAATGCCGATCAGCACCGCCCATTGCATCGCCGAATCCGGCACGAGCCAGCCGAATGGCAATGTCACCAGCGAGGCCAACATCACGATGCCGATCATGTATATCAAAATGGTGATCGTCCGCTCGGTCGCGGTAATGCGTCTGATCTGGATTGTCGCGCCGCCGTTGCAAAAAGCATTGACGAACGCGAGCCCCACACCGAATCCGGCCGATGACGTCCACGCCGCATGATCCCTGAAATACGGCGTCAGCATCAGGATAACGCCGACGAAGCCCACCACGACGGCGCTCCAGCGATAGACATGGACATGCTCTTTCAAGATCAGCGCGGCGAAAACC
>DASWQB010000300.1:0-2851 GCA_036398335.1 Afipia sp.
CGGCCGCGCCCGGGTCCAGGTCTCCGCTGACTTCGACTACAACAAGGTGACCCAGACTTCCGACAAGTTCGACCCCGAAGGCCGCGTGCTGCGTTCCAGCCAGTCGCGCGAGGAATCCTCGGCCACCGCCGACAACAATGGCCAGATCACCGTCAACAACGAATTGCCCGGCAGCCAGCAGCAGAACGGCACGCCAACGCCGAAGGACCAGAGCAAAAAGAGCGAGGAAATCAACAATTACGAGATTTCCCGCGTCACCAAAACCGAGGTGACGGAAGCCGGCCGCATCAACCGCATGTCGGTCGCGGTGCTCGTCGATGGCAGCTACGTGAAGAACGACGGCGGCGATATCGTTTACACTCCACGCACCAAGGACGAACTGGACCGCATCTCGGCGCTGGTCCGTTCGGCGATCGGCTTCGACCAAAAGCGCGGCGATCAAGTCGAAATCGTCAACCTGCGATTTGCGGACGCACCCTCCACCATTCCAGCCACGGAACAGGCCGGACTGCTCGGCCTGTTCCAGTTCACCAAAGACGACATCATGTATTTCATCGAGCTTGGCGTGATGTCGCTGCTCGGCCTTGTGGTGCTGTTCATGGTCGTGCGTCCGCTGGTCAAGCGCGTGCTGGCGGAAGAAGCGGCGAAAAAAGTCTCAGCGCCGGCTTTGACCGATAGCAGCCCGGTGAGCGGACAACCTCAGATCGCCAGCAATCCAGACGCAACCGCGCAGATGATCGACGTCGCGCAGGTACAGGGCCAGGTGCATGCCCAGTCGGTCCATCGCGTCGGCGAGCTGGCCGATCGCAATCCAAGCGAAACCGCCTCCATCATCCGTCAGTGGCTTACGGAACCGGCGTAACATCAGATGGCAAACGCACCCGCACTTCCGCATCAGACCCAGGCGACCGACATCGCCGGCGTTGTCGCGACGCTCGCCGGACGCCAGGGCAATCGCCCGCGCTCCAAGCCGCTGAGCGGTCCAAAGCGCGCGGCCATCATGATGCTGGCGCTGGGCGAACAATATGGCAGCAAGGTGTGGGCGCTGCTAGATGACGACGAGGTGCGCGAACTCTCGGTCGTGATGTCCTCGCTCGGCACCATCGAGGCCGACGTGGTCGAAGACTTGCTGCTTGAATTCGTCTCGCGGATGTCCGCCTCCGGCGCATTGATGGGCAATTTCGATGCGACTGAACGCCTTTTGCAGAAATACCTGCCCTCCGACCGCGTCACCGGCATCATGGATGAAATTCGCGGCCCCGCCGGACGCAACATGTGGGAAAAACTCTCCAATGTGCAGGAAGAGGTTCTCGCCAATTATCTGAAGAACGAATATCCGCAGACCGTGGCGGTGGTGCTGTCGAAGCTGAAACCCGAGCATGCCGCCCGCGTGCTCGCCATTCTGCCCGAAGATATGGCGCTCGACGTTGTCGGCCGCATGTTGAAAATGGAAGCGGTGCAGAAGGAAGTCATCGAGCGCGTCGAACAGACCTTGCGCACCGAGTTCATGTCGAACCTGTCGCAGACAAGGCGGCGCGATGCGCACGAGGTGATGGCCGAAATCTTCAACAATTTCGACCGCCAGACCGAAACGCGCTTCCTCACCTCTCTGGAAGAGGACAACCGCGAATCCGCCGAGCGCATCAAGGCGCTGATGTTCACCTTCGACGATCTCATCAAGCTCGACGCAGGCTCGGCACAGACACTGATGCGCCATATCGACAAGGACAAGCTCGGCATCGCACTGAAAGGCGCCAACGATACCGTGCGGGACTTCTTCCTCGGCAACATGTCGACCCGCGCCGCCAAGATGCTCACCGACGACATGGCCGCCGCCGGCCCGGTCCGCCTGCGCGATGTGGATGAAGCACAGGCGCAGCTCGTCAATCTTGCCAAGGATCTCGCTGCCAAAGGCGAGATCATGCTCCAGAAGAATCGCGCCGACGACGAATTGGTGTATTGATGGGTGCTCCGGCAAAATTCCTGTTCGACATGGACTTCGCGGCTCCCGCCGCGACGAAGGAGCGTGCCGCCACGAGCGCCGAGATCGCTCAACGCATCGCCGAGGCCGAGGCCCGTGCATATCGAGAAGGCTTCGACGCCGCACAGCGCGAAGCGAAAGCGGAAAGCGACCGCCGTTCCGCTCTCGCGCTCGAGGAAATCGGCATCGCCATCCGCCAGATCGCCTCCAGCTTCGGAAACATCGAAAACCGCATGGAGACTGAGGCGGTCGATGTCGCCGTCGCGGTCGCGCGCAAGCTTTGCAACGAACTGATGAGCACTGAACCGCTGACAGAAGTGATGGCGCTGGTCAGTGACTGTTTTCGTCATCTGACCTCGACGCCGCATCTGGCGGTACGGATCAACGACGACCTTTATGAAGCGGCGAAAGAGCAGATCGAGGCGCTGGCGCGGCGCAGCGGCTTTGAGGGCCGCCTTGTGATCCTCGCCGAACCCGATATCGCCGTTGCCGACTGCAAGATCGAATGGGCGGACGGCGGCTGCGTACTGGAGCGTACGGCGGTCGAAGCAAAAATCGATGAACTGGTGGGCCGCTATATCGCGACCCGCAATCAGGCCGGCGGCGCCGGCGCTGAGACGAGGATGGGGACCAAGCCATGAGCGAGAACGACACAGACGTGCCGCTTCCGGATCTCAACGCCGATACGCAGACGTTCGACGATACCACGTCCATGGAAGAGGAGGCAGGATCGCGCATCGCCTCCGATCTGGAGGCGGTATTCGACGTGCCGGTGCAGGTGTCGGCCGTGCTCGGTCGCTCCAAGATGGACGTCAGCGATCTTTTGAAGCTCGGCCCCGGCACCGTCCTCGAACTGGATCGCCGGGTCGG
>DASWQB010000301.1:0-7799 GCA_036398335.1 Afipia sp.
GAATCCAGGCTTATGTCTGAGCGATGATTTGGCGCTGCCGGGCGGACTTTCAGCGCTGGCCGGCGGCTTTGGGCAGCATCTGCTTGACTTCGACCGCGATGCGGTTGCGGTTGACCACCACGACCCCGCTGGCGATGGGCAGATTGTTGGCCAGAACCTTGACCTCGTCCTGCTCCTTGGAGTCCAGTTCGATGATCGCGCCGCGGCTAAGCCGCATGACCTGATGAATCGGCATGGTGGTGGTGCCGAGGACCACCATCAGATCGACGGAGACTTTATCGAGGGTTGGCACAGATGGTCCTGACTCGCAAAATGCTGCTCACGGCAGATCAACACGGCTATGGTTAGTGAATGGTTAACGCGCCCCTCAATGCCAGGCAAAACCTTGTTTTGACACCGTTTCAGGCCGCCGGAGCGGCGCTGGCCGAATGGCGGATCGCGCCTGCCCCAGTGCCTTATGCCGAGGCGCTGGCGGCGATGGAGGCCCGCGCCGCCGCCATCGCGGACGGCGCCGCGCCGGAGCTGGTCTGGCTGCTGGAGCACCCGCCACTCTATACATCCGGCACCAGCGCGAAGGACAATGACCTGCTGGACGCCCGCTTTCCGGTGTTCGCTGCCGGGCGCGGCGGCCAGTTCACCTATCATGGCCCCGGCCAGCGCGTGGTCTATCTGATGCTCGACCTCAAGCGTCGCCGCCCGGATGTGCGGGCCTATGTCGCCAGCCTCGAGGAACTCATCATCCGCACGCTCGCCGCCTTCAATGTGCGCGGCGAGCGGCGCGAGGACCGCGTGGGCGTCTGGGTGGCGCGACCGGACAAGGGCGTCGGGCATGAGGACAAGATCGCCGCCATCGGCGTGCGGCTGAAACGGTGGGTCTCGCTGCACGGCATCTCGATCAATGTGGAGCCGGACCTGTCGCATTTTGCCGGCATCGTGCCCTGCGGCGTGCAAGACCCGCGCTACGGCACCACCAGCCTCGTCGATCTCGGCATCCCCGCCACGATGGAGGATGTCGACGTCGCGCTGCGCAACGCATTCGGCGAGATTTTCGGCGCGTTGAGCGCGCCCGTGCCGGAGAACGTTTGATTTTATTCTTTGATTTCGCTTATGGGCTCATGCCGCAAGAGCGCGTAGAATGGATAGATCAACCCTTCCCCACTCGAACCCGCCCTCTTGGAGACCAACACGATGACCGGATCGCTTTCATTGTCCGAACTCGAAGACCGTATCGCGATCCTGCGTGACAACATCCGCCAGCTCGTCGAACAGGCCGCGGCGCAATCGGGCGCAGCCGATGAGGATCTGGCATCCGAGCGTCTCGCCGCGCAGACGGCGGAACTGGAGCAACTGGAAAAGCAGCGCGACGCGCTCGAAAAGAAAACCGGCAAAAGTTAAGATCCAAGAGTTAAGATCCAAAAGTTGAGATCGAGACATTCTGCGAAAAGAAAAAAGGCGCGCCGCAGATGCCGCGGCGCGCCTTCTCCATTCTCGCTGAACCCCACTCCCGCGGAACGCGGGATGGCGACCGCCTCACGGCGCAAGCTGCCTGCTTATACGGCGGCCCCAGCGAGGTGACAGCGCTTGGAATGAGACACTGGACCACCTCCTTTCGTTGTTGACGACAAGTTCAATATAGGCGTGCGGCGCACACTTGAGAAGCCCGCTCGCATTTTTTTCGCGGCTGCATTTCAAGCCACCGCGCGGTGCGGCGCGGATGCGAGCTTGCCGGCGATATAGCGCCGCTCCTGCGTCTGTCCGCCGAAACCGTAGGCGTCCGCGCGCACCTCATGAACGTGGATATAGCTTTCCTCATGCAGCGGCCCGAGCAATTCGCCGAACCGCCTGAATGTCGCGGCGATGAATCCGGCTTTCTCGTCCTTGGTGTTGGTGCCGTCGGTGATGTGAATGTCGAGCCACACGCTGGCGAGTTTCTGCTCGCTCAGCGAGCGCCCGCCGGTGAACCAATCCGATGCCTCCACAGCCTGCACGATGATCGCGGTGACCTTCGGGTCCTTGTGCAAAACGTCGGACGACAATTGACTGACCGCGGCGGCGATCTCGGCCTTGAGCGCCGGGGTGCTGCGCGGCGATGCGTACTGGACGGTGATGAGGGGCATGATGGTCTCCTTCGATGAGCCTATAAGATTCAAGAAAGATAGACCTGCCCGCATGATTTTGGTATGTTATCATATATTATATCAATGATAACGTATCGTGATGATGCCATGACTGCCCTCGACGTCCAAACCGTTCAAGCTTTTCTGCTGGTCGCCGAGTTTCAGAGCTTCACCCGCGCGGCCGAGGCGCTCGGCACGACGCAGGCCGCGGTCAGCATGAAACTGCAACGGCTCGAGGCGACACTCGGCAAACGCCTTGTCGAGCGCTCGCCCCGCGCGGTGCGGCTAACAGCTGACGGCTTGTCGTTCCGCGACAACGCACGCATGCTGATGGAAGCGCACGAACGCGCGCTGCACGGCGGTGCCAGGGAACGGCAGCGGTTGACGCTCGGCGTCAGCGATCACGCGATAGGCCCCGAACTCGTCGGCATCATGGAGCGTTTCGGCGCGCTGTCCTCATCGCTGATGATGGCGGTGAAAATAGGGTTCTCGCGCGACCTGCTCGACGCACTCGATGCCGGCCAGCTCGACGCCGTGATCGTGCGGCAGGAAGGCAGCCGGCGCGGCGGCGAAAAACTGGGCGAGGACAGGTTTGGCTGGTTCGCGGCACGCTCGTTCAAATGGATATCCGGCGAACCGCTGCCGCTGGTGACGCTGGCCGCGCCGTGCGGCGTGCGCGCCCTTGCCGTTCGCGCTCTCGACAAGGCACGCGTGCCGTGGATCGAAACATTCAGCGGCGGCGGCGTGAGCGCCGTGGTCGCGGCGGCGCAGGCAGGCCTCGGGATTGCGCCCCTCGCCCGCCGCATCGCGCCGGCGGGTCTGGTCGAAGTCAAAGGCGCGCGAGGCCTGCCCGACCTCGGGCCATCGAAAGTCATGCTGTATTCAAAAGTCAGCGATGCGGCCAAACTCGGCGCGCTGCGCGCCATCGTGGCGGCGTTCCGCGCGGCTGTGGCCTAGTCGGGCAACGTGATTTGCGCGATCATGGCGACCTATCATAATCAACCGTCGCTCATCCTAGTCAACTGTTGCGAGGTTATTCCATTGATTGCGGGTCGTATGGTGAGAGGATCGCGTGCAGACCTTGCCGCTGTCGCAGGTTCGCTTTGTCTGTCGGTACTGCTTGCGGCCGCGCCGCTTCGCGCAGATGACTTGAAACCCGCGCATCAATTCGCGGTCGGACCTCAATACGGCACCACGCATATTTATGTGCCGCAGGACAAACTGGACGATTTCGTTGCAAGCTTTACCGGCACGCTCGGCGGAAGCGCGACGCCTGCAAGCGAAGCGCAGGTCACGCCGACACAAAGTTCGACATTGTTTCGCGCGGTGAGAACTCCGTCGGGCGCGGTCTCGGCCTTCGGTTTCAAGACGCCGATCCCCTATCCTTTCGGGCTTGAGCGCACTGGCTATCTCGTCACCGACATGGATGGCGCGGTGGCCGCAGCGAAACAAGCAGGCGCCAGCGTCATCGTTACGCCCTTTCCCGACGCCATCGGACGCGATGCCATCATTCAGTGGCCCGGCGGCGTCAACATGCAGCTTTACTGGCACACCAAGGCGACGACATCGCTGCCGCTGCAAACCAGTCCCGAGAACCGCATCTATCTCTCGCCGGACCGCGCCGATGCATTCGTCCGCAGCTTCATCGCGTTCTCGCAAGGCACGGTGACGTCCGACATCGCCACAGCCCCCGGCCTCGAAATCGGCCGCCCCGGCAATACGTACCGGCGTATCCGGATCGCGTCGCAGTTCGGAAATCTGGCTGTCCTCGTGACGGACGGCCATCTGCCCTATCCCTATGGGCATGAGACGACAGGCTACGAGGTCGCTGACCTGATGGCCACACTCGACAGAGCGAGCGCATCGCACGCGAAAATTCTTGTCACGCCTTACACGGCGGGTCAAAGACAGGCGGCGATGATCGAATTTCCCGGCGGATACATCGCCGAGATTCATGCACCGGCAAAAAACTAGGCGACGTTCCTGAACGCCGTGCGATAGCGTTTCGGCGCCTTGCCCATTTGCCGCTTGAACGCATTGCTGAATGCGCTTTCGGACGTATAGCCGAGTCCGAACGCGATCTCCGACACCGCGCGATCGCTCTCGCGCAAATCGCGCCCGGCCAGATGCATGCGCCAGCCGAGCAGATAGGACAACGGCGCGATGCCGACCAGATTCTTGAACCTCAAGGCAAAGGTCGTGCGCGACATCGCAACCGATCTGGCCAGTTCACCAAGCGTCCATGTGCGTGCCGGTTCGGCGTGCATCAGGCGCAGCGCCTGCGCGATGCGGGCGTCGCCGAGGCCCCTTAACCATCCGCCGGCCACCGAACCTGCGCCTTGAAGATGCGCGCGAAGCGCCTGAACGAACATCAATTGCGCGAGCTGCGACGTCGCCAGCGCGGTGCCGGGGTGACCCCCGTTCACCTCGCGCACCAGTTGTTGGACCAACCATTGCAGAGCAACCGCTTCATCCGAGTCGTGACGGACATGAATCACCGGCGGCAGCACATCCAGCAGCAGCGTCGCGCGCGCCGGATCGAGCGCGACATGGCCGCCGAGCATGACGAAACTGCGATGATCGCCGATCCGCGCGAGACCGTCGATCTTTTGTGCAAACGCGCTGGACGCCTCGCGCGGCTCCAGCGCCCGGTCGGTGGCGAGAACGAAGGCGCGCCGGCCATCGACAAGAATGACATCGCCGGTGTCGAGACGGGCTGGAGCCATCCCCTCCACCATCATCCAGCAAGTGCCCTCCGCCAGCGCCATGATCTTGACGACGCCCGGGCGGGCGAAACGCAGCGCCCAGTCGCCGCCTGCGATCAGGCCGCCGGACATCACGCAGCGCGCATCGAGCAGGTCGAGGATTTCGGACAGGGGGTCGGAAGATATGGGGTCCAGCGGCATGGCGGGACGATCGCGCAAAAAAACAGGATTTACAAGTATGGGGAATCCGGCTGGCAGGGATTATCACGCATCTCCCCACTCCCGGAGACAAGCACATGACCACACCTCAAGCCCCCATCAATTCCGGCTTTGGCGCCGCCACCACCGCCAGCGAAATCATCCAAGGCCGCGACCTTTCCGGCAAAATCGCAGTCGTCACCGGCGGTTACGCCGGTATCGGACTCGAGACGACGAAAGCCCTGCTGTCCGCGGGCGCGCAGGTGGTGGTTCCCGCACGGGATCACGACAAGGCGGCCAAGGCTTTGCAGAACTTGAAAGGCGTTGAACTGCTGCCGCTCGATCTGATCGATCCCGCTTCCGTCGATTCCTTTGCTGGACGTTTTCTTGCCGCGCACTCTACGCTGCATCTTCTCATCAACAATGCCGGCATCATGGCTAGTCCGCTGACACGCGATGCGCGCGGTTACGAGTCCCAGTTCGCGACCAATCATCTCGGCCATTTTCAACTGACCGCGCGGCTGTGGCCAGCGCTGAAGAAAGCGAATGGCGCCCGTGTCGTGGAGTTGTCGTCGCGCGGCCACATGCGCGGCGCGGTCGATTTCGACGATCCGAATTTCGAGCGTCGTGCATACGACCGCTGGGAAGCTTACGGCCAGTCGAAAACCGCGAACTCCCTGTTCGCCGTCGCACTCGACAAACGCGGCGTGGCGCATGGCGTGCGCGCTTTCGCGGTCCATCCGGGCGGCATTATCACGGAGCTGACGAAATACATGTCGCAGGAAGAAATTCAGGCCACCGGCCATGTCGATAAGGACGGAAAACCGATCATTGATCCCTCGCGCGGCATGAAATCCCCTCAGCAAGGCGCCGCGACCAGCATCTGGTGCGCCACCAGCCCTCAGCTCGACGGCAAGGGCGGCATCTATTGCGAGAATTGCGATATCGCTGTCCCTATTTCCAACGACGCGAATGGATCGTCCGGCGTCAAGCCGTGGGCAACCGATCCTGCATTGGCCGAGCGGTTATGGACTCTGAGCGAAAAGCTGACCGGCGTGACGTTCGCCTGAAGATGACTTCAAACTTCTGGCCTGGATTTGCTGCCGGCGTGAACAGCTAGAGCGTCGGCAGCTCCACAAATCCGCCGGGCTCGCCGCGCAGCGCCAGTTCTGCCTCGCTTGCCTCGAACCGGTCGACGCCGGTCACGCTCGCAAGACGCGGCCCGTGCGCGCATGCCTCGATCATGGCCTGCACGATTTCAGCGGGTCCGGCGAAAACCGCCTCGACTGTGCCGTCGGTGCGGTTGCGCACCCAGCCGTCCAGACCGTGTCGCCGGGCTTTATATTGCGTCCAGGCACGATAGCCGACACCCTGGACTTTTCCGCGAACGACAACGCGGCGAACGACCTTATCCATGTTTATTCCCGTACTTTCGGAAGCGTAACGGCATTTGTAACAAAACTGTCACATACAAAAATTAGACGTTTTGCACGCATTGCCGCATCCAGCAAAAGAGATTCTCATGCGCCGCACACTTGCCATTTTTACATTGGGCGTTTCCTTCGCCGCAACCTCAGTGGCCTTCGCCCAGAACAATACGCCGCGCAATTTGATCCTGTTCGTCCCCGATGGGCTGCGCGCATTGAAGGTCACGCCGGAAACCGCGCCCGCGATGGCGGCGCTGCGTGACAAGGGCGTGAACTTCAAGAACCCCCACTCGCTGTTTCCGACCTTCACCATGCCGAATTCGTCGGGCATGGCGACCGGCCATCAGCTCGGCGACACCGGCGTGTTCAGCAATACCATCTACACCGGCTATCCGGTTGGAACGGCGGGCGGCAGCCTGACACCGTTCCTCGAAAACGATCCAGTGCTCGGCGATGTCGACGACCATTTCGGCAGCAACTACGTCAATGAGGAAACCATTCTGGCGTCCGCGCGCCGCGAGGGCTTTTCGACGGCGGCGGTGGGCAAGCTCGGCCCCACCTTGATGTTCGATCACACCGAACGCTCCGGCGCCAAGACGATCATCATCGACGACCAGACCGGCGCGGAGAAAGACGGCAAGCTGCTCGGCATTCCGCTCTCCGACGACGTCAAGGCCGCGTTGACCGCGGCGCAATTGCCGCTCGCCGCCCCAACGCGCAGCGACAACGGCAAGGCCGGCGATTCCGAGAAAGCCGGCACGATCATCGCCAATGTCGATCAGCAGAAATATTTCACCGACGCGGTGACCAAGGCGATCCTCCCCGCCTTCAAGGCGCGCAAGAAGCCATTCGTGCTGGTGCTGTGGTCGCGCGATCCCGACGGCACCCAGCACAATCAGGGCGACAGCCTTGGCAGCGTGACGCCGGGCATCAACGGCCCGACCTCGCTGGCCGCGATCAAGAACGCGGACAGCAATCTCGCGCAGGTGCAGCAGGCGCTGAAAGACCTCGGCCTCGAGGCCAATACCAACATCGTGGTCGCCGCCGACCACGGCTTCTCGACTATCTCCAAGGAGAGTTCGACCAGCCCGGCCGCCAAGGCGGACTATAAAGACGTCCGCAAAGGGCAGTTGCCGCCCGGCTTTGTCGCCATCGATCTGGCCAAGGCGCTGAAACTGCCGCTGTTCGATCCCGACAGCAAGAATGCCGCCGTCGCGGACGGCACCTACCCGCGCCTCGCCAACGGCCTGATCGGCAACGACGCCGCCAAGCCCGACGTGGTGGTCGCCGCCAACGGCGGCTCGGACCTCGTCTACATTCCCAAGAAGGGCAAGAAGGTCGACAAGGATTTT
>DASWQB010000302.1:0-2434 GCA_036398335.1 Afipia sp.
TTCGATTTCCTCGCGGCGAATGTCGATCAGGGGATGGGCTTCAAGGGCGGCGCTGACGGCGGCGGAGAAGCCATCTCGGTCCACGGCCAGCGCGCCGCCCGCCGGCACCTGATTGGCGTCAGCCGCGCGCATGATGAGCGAGTTAAGCTTGCGCAGTTCGGCATGGAGCAGGCCGACCGCGTTGTTGGCGGCATCGTCGGAGCGGAACGAGTTCGAGCACACCAGCTCTGCGAGGTTCTGGGTGCGATGCGCCTGCGTCATTCGCACTGGCCGCATTTCGTGCAACACCACCCGCACGCCGCGCTGGGCGATTTGCCAGGCGGCTTCGCATCCAGCAAGGCCCGCGCCGATAATGTGAATGGGATCGGAAGATGTGGGATCGGTCATGGCGCAGGAGTAGAGCCAGTCTCGACGCCGCGCAACACAACTCACTGGTGGATATGACATTTGCTGCCGATCCGGCAGCAAGGTCCAGATACGACAACGCCCGCGTGACGCGGGCGCTATCGGTTCACGATGTTCCTTAGAGCGTTGCCTTAGCGGCTGTAGGCTCCGGCAGCAACGCGCTGGATGTCCGAACGATCAAGGCCCATGTCGGCCAATTCGAGATCGCTCAACTGGGAAAGCTCGGCGACATTGCGCTGATAGTCCCGGAACGCATGGATCATGCGGATGAGTGATAAGAACATGTCTGTCTCCTTTGCAGTCTCGATTCAATCCTTTGAGGGATGAAACGAATTGACAGAACTATATGCGCTGATTCCGCTGCATGCCAACGCAAATGGTGCGATGCAGCTAAGCATTGAATGCATAGATCAGGAAAGAATTTGTTAATAAAGTGTTTTGCGCTTATATAGATATTTACAGTATTTCTAATTATAACAATGGCTTATCATAAGAATCGCCGGCTTGTCCTTGCCCGAATGTTGTCGCGTGTCTGTTGTAAATATGCATGCCTTTGCAATAACATGAATTCAAACTCATTTATTTTGCTGCGGTGCGATTTTCAGGCGGATTTTACTGACAATCAGCATCCGCTAGAGGCGATCAGGGTGCGCGGTCGAGTTGGCTCGCGAAGGCCGCGATGGTCTTGGCGTAAACCGCGCTTTTGTTCCATTGCTGGATCACCGCGAAATTGGGGCTGCCGGGATCCCAGGGTTGCCCGCGCTTCCAGCCGTAGCTGGCAAGATAGTTCGCGGTTGAGGCCAGCACATCGGGCGCGCTGCGCAGCAGGTCGCGCCGCCCATTGGCGTCGAAATCGACCGCGTATTTCAGATAGGACGATGGCATGAACTGGGTCTGGCCGATCTCGCCGGCCCACGCGCCTCGCATTTCCGAAGGGCTGAGATCGCCGCGCTCAATGATGCGCAGCGCATCCATCAATTCTGCGCGAAACGTGTCCGCGCGCCGGCAGTCGTAAGCGAGGGTCGCAAGGGCGCGGACGGTCGGGAATTTGCCGATGTTGACGCCATAGTCAGTCTCGAGCCCCCAGATCGCGACCAGCACCGAGCCTGGCACGCCGTATTGCTCCTCGATACGTCCAAGAACAGAGCCGTATTGCTTCATCTTGTTGGCGCCGCTGGCGAGGCGCGGCGGCACCATGCGGCCTGAAAACTCCTCAAAGCTCTGGCTGAACACCTGCTGTCCGCGGTCGCGCGACAGCACGCTGGAATCCGGCGTAATACCCTGCAAACTGCTTGCGATCGTGTTTTGGGAGATGCCCTGCGCGGCGGCCTCGCGGCGGACATCATCGAGCCAGGTATCGAAGTTTCCGGTGCCGCATTGAGCGGCGAGAGCAGGGGACGAAAGGATTACACTGGCGCCAAGAAGCAACGCGCCAAGCCGGGATCGGGGTGTCATGCAGCGCCTTAAATCGATTTTGCAATAGCGTCGATATCGATGAAAGAATGTTATGAGCAACAGCGGCCAAAACATGGCCTTTTGGGACCGCGCGCGCAAGGCGCAGCCCGAATCCACCTCAACTTCACGTCAGTGGCCGCGTATGTGCCTGATCGCTAGCCGTCGCGTCGCCGCCACGAGAACAGGTTGACCGGGAAGTCGGCGGCGTAACGGCGGCCTTTCGGCGGTTGAGGCTGGGCCTGATAGCGCGAGGCGGCAGGCTCGATCACCCGGCGATACAGGTGCCACGTCGCATGACCCAGCACCGGCACCACCACCGCAAGACCAAGGAAGAACGGCAGCGAACCGATGACCAGCAATACCGCGACAATCAGGCCCCACATCGCCATGGAGAGCGGATTTTTCGCGACCGCTTTTAACGAAGTGAGCATGGCTTCGTGAGCGCTGGCGTGCCGGTCCAGCATCATCGGGAACGACACAACGCTGATGCATAACCCCGCCACCGCGAACAGGAAGCCGACGCCGCAGCCAATCAGGATGAGGCTCCAGCCCTTGGGGGTACCAAGAACCGTGG
>DASWQB010000303.1:0-10913 GCA_036398335.1 Afipia sp.
GAACAGGTCGCAAAGCTGGACGAGGCGAGCGCGGTGCCGCTGGCTTATCCCTATTGGCACCAGCGCGGGTTCGCGGAACGCAATCCGCCGCCGGTCTGAACCTTGCACAAAGGATGTGCCCGGACCTGATCCGGGCATCCATTTTTCAAAATTGACGCATTGCCGGGGAAGGGCGTTCGCGCTCGGCCTCTACGGTCCATGCCCCGGCAATGACGGCGATGAGCGCGGCGTTCTGCCGCCTCGATCCCGCAAAAAAAGCGCGTTTTGGCGCCTCCCCGTTAGCCTTTTGGAAACCGTGTCCGGGCCTCCTGTGGCAGGATGGGTTTGAGGGGTTTTGACGCGATGCGCTTTTCGAGCGGACGGTTCTGGTCGGTCGCGGCGCTGATGGTTCTCGGCGCGGTCGCGCCCGTGCTGGCACAAAGCGCGTCGGGCGGCGGACAGTTGCGCCCGCGTGCCGATGTCACCGGCTCGATCCCGCAGACACCCTCCGCGCCGCGCATCATGACACCGCCGCCGCGCCGATACGCGCAGGCTGCCCCGGCAAAGGAGTGGAGCGGCGAGGACGGCGCGTCGGGCCATCCGATGATGACGTCGCAGGCCATCCGCGAGGCCGCGGCGAATTTTGACAATTGCGTCGCCGCGATGTGGCCCGACGCGGCGCGGCGCGGCATCACCCCCGCGAGCTTCCAGCGTTTTACCGCCGATCTGCAGCCCGATCTGCGTATCATGGACCTGATGGACCAGCAGCCCGAATTCACCAAATCGGTCTGGGATTATCTCGACATTCTTGTGACAGATGCGCGGATCGCGCGCGGCCGCGAAGTTCTCGCCAAGAACGCGGCGACCTTCGCCGCCGTCGAGAAAGCATACGGCGTGGATCGCTTTATCATCGCGGCGATCTGGGGCATCGAGTCGAATTACGGCACGCAGGGCGGGGACCGCAGCGTGCTCAACTCCACCGCGACGCTGGCTTGCATCGGCCGCCGCCAGAAATACTTCAAGGACGAATTTCTCGCCGCGCTGGAAATCCTGCATCATGGCGATCTGACGCCGCAGCAATTGCGCGGCTCGTGGGCCGGTGCGTTCGGCGCGACGCAGTTCATGCCGACCGCGTTCAAGAAATTCGCCGTGGATTTCGATCATGACGGCAAACGCAACGTGGTCGATGACGTGCCGGATATCATCGCCTCGACCGCGATGAAGTTCAAAAAAGACGGCTGGCAGGCGGGACAGACCTGGGGCTATGAGGTCGAGGTGCCGCAGGGGTTCAATTTCCTGCTCGCCGATCGCGCGCGCAATTACACCATTGCGCAGTGGCAGCAGCTCGGCATTCGCCGTGCCGGAGGCAAGCCGTTTCCACACCCGAATGATAAAGCCTTCCTGCTGATGCCGGCGGGCGCGGACGGTCCGGGCTTTTTGATGCTGGGAAATTTCCGAGCCATCATGCGCTATAATCCATCGGAAGCGTATGCGCTCGCCATCGGTCATTTCGCGGACCGGCTGCGCGGCGGCCAGCCGCTGATCCAGCAATGGCCGCGCGGTGAGCGCGTGCTGTCGCGCGACGAGCGCCTCGAATTGCAACAGCTTCTCGCGCAGCGCGGATTCTACACAGGCCAGCCGGACGGCAACCTTGGCGGCGACACCCGTAAGGCGCTACGCAGCTTCCAGGCCTCGGTCGGTGCCCCGGCGGACGGCTATGCTTCATCCGGCGTGCTGGATCGCCTGCGCGGGCGATAGCGTTCCAAAACCGCCCAAAAGCCGACTTTCTTCTTTTTCGGATGTCAAACCGCGCCCCTTTCAGGCCGGAATTTGCTATTATTGGGTGTGAGACTTCCGACGGATCGCGAGCCCGATGCCTTCCAGACCTGTGCCGCCGAACAACACATTGCAACGAATGAGGACCGAACGCGGGCCGCTGACAGCACTCGCCGTCGCGGCGGCGCTCACGCTTGGCATCGCCGCGCCGGCCTCGGCGCAGTTCTTCAATTTCGGCGGCCCTCCGCCGCCACCCCGCGGCGGTGGTTTTTTCTCGCCGTTCGGCGATACCTTTGGTCCCGCGCCGCCGCCGCGTCCGCGTGTGATGGAGGATTTCTCGCGCGCGCCGGCGGCGGCCAAACGAGATACCCCGGCGGAGCGCAATGTGCTTGTGCTCGGCGATGCGATGGCGGACTGGCTGGCGTACGGTCTTGAAGATGCGCTGTCGGAGACGCCCGAACTCGGGGTGGTCCGCAGGCACAAGACCGTGTCGGGTCTCATCAAATATCAGCCCAAGGGCGATCCCGCTGACTGGCCCGCGGCCGCCCGGGGCATTCTTGCCAGCGAGAAACCCGACGTGATCGTGGTGATGCTTGGCTTGAACGATCGCATTGCGATCAAGGAGCCGGAAAAGAAAGCCGAAGCCAAGCCTGCTGACAAAGACAAGGATACGAAAGGCGCGAAGAAAGACGCGCGCGGCAAGCCGGTGGCAAAGCCGGCCGAGACCGATGCCGCCAAAACCGGCGACAAGCCGGACACGCAGCCCGACGATGAAAAGAATCTCGCTGACCGCGCCGCCAGCAAGGCGCCCGAGGCTGACGCCGCTTCCGACGACGATGACGACAAGCCCGCCGCCGTGCCGGACAAGACCGCGCGTTCAGCGAGCGGTATGTCCGATTTCCGCGACGAACGCTGGGTCGAGCTTTACACGCGCAAGATCGAAGAGATGATCGCGGTCCTCAAGACCAAGGGCGTGCCGATCCTGTGGGTTGGCCTGCCGGCGGTGCGCGGCACCAAGGCGACCTCCGACATGCTGTTCCTCAACGCGCTGTATCGCGATGTCGCGGGCAAGACCGGCGTTACCTATGTCGATATCTGGGACGGTTTCGTCGATGAGGCTGGCCGTTTCCTCCAGCAAGGCCCGGATTTTGAAGGCCAGATCCGCCGCCTGCGCTCGGGCGACGGCGTATATTTCACCAAAGCCGGCGCGCGCAAGCTGGCGCATTATACCGAGCGTGAAATCCGCCGCGTGTTGGCGTCACGCACACCGGTGGCCTTGCCGACCGAATCCGCGCCAGACAACAATGCGCCCAATAACGCGCCTTTGAATCCCGGAAGCGCCGGTCCGCGTCCGCTGGCCGGGCCGGTCGTGCCGCTGGTAGCGTCGTCGGTCGGCACCGACGAATTGCTTGGCGGCGCGGGCACAAGGCCCGCATCCGTCGATGCGCTGGCGGCGCGAACGCTGGTAAAGGGCGAGCCGCTCGCTGCTCCCGCCGGGCGCGCCGACGATTTTGCGTGGCCGCGCCGCGAAGTCGGCACGCTCGATGCGCCCGCCGGTGCGGCTGGCGAGGCCGCGGTTTCAGTGCAAGATGGTGCATCGGCGACGGCAAAGAAAAAACGGGCGGCACCCCAAAATCCGGCGCGCGGATTCTTCGATCCGGGACGCATGTTGCCGCCGCGTCCGCCGGGCACAGTCGGACGATCTGCGGAGATGCCGGGGTTCTTCCGTTAGAGTTCTTTCGTTTGATAGAAACAGACGCGTCATTGCCGGGCTCGACCCTGCAATCCATCTTCCAAAAAAATCTTTTTGATGGATGCGCGGGGTCATAGGCGAGCGGACGAGACGCCGTTCTTCGAACGGATATCGCGCATGACGACAACTCTAGCGTCGTTTATCAGCGCGGCAGGGTGCTCGATCCCATCAGATAACGGTCGATCGAATTGGCACACTGGCGGCCTTCGCGGATCGCCCATACCACGAGGGATTGCCCGCGCCGCATGTCGCCGGATGAGAACACCTTGGTCACCGAGGTCTGGTAGTCGTTGGTCGAGGCGCGGACGTTGCCGCGCTGATCGAGCTCGACGCCGAGGGTTTTCAAAAGACCCTCGTGTACGGGATGCACGAAACCCATCGCCAGCAGCACCAGTTCGGCTTTCAGTTCGAATTCAGTGCCGGGGATCGGCTGGAATTTTTCGTCGACGTGCACGCAATGCAGTTTTGAAACCTTGCCGTCACTGCCGGAGAACTTTTGCGTCAGCACGGCGTATTCGCGCTTGGCACCTTCGGCCTGGCTCGACGAGGTGCGCATTTTCAGCGGCCAGTTCGGCCAGGTCAGCGCCTTGTTCTCGTGCTCCGGCGGCGCGGCCATGATTTCAAGCTGCGTCACCGAATTTGCGCCCTGGCGGATCGAGGTCCCGATGCAGTCCGAGCCGGTGTCGCCGCCGCCGATCACGACGACATCCTTGCCCTTGGCAAGGATTTCACGCACGCCGCCGAGCGGCTCGTTGCCAACACGGCGATTTTGCTGCGGCAGGAAATCCATCGCGAAGTGGATGCCGTCGAGATCGCGGCCAGCAATCGGCAGATCGCGCGGCGCTTCTGCGCCGCCGGTCAGCGCGATGGCGTCGAATATTTTCAGAAGCTCTTGCGGATCGATCGCGCCCGGCGAGGTGCCGCCGACCGCCTTGCCGTAATGGAAGGTGACGCCTTCGCCTTCCATCTGCTTCACACGGCGGTCGATATAATGCTTTTCCATCTTGAAGTCGGGAATGCCGTAGCGCATCAGGCCGCCGGCCTTGGCGAACTTCTCGAACACATGAATCTCGTGACCGGCGCGCGCGAGTTGCTGCGCGCAGGCGAGACCCGCGGGACCCGAGCCGACAACGGCGATTTTCTTCCCGGTCTTCTCGGCCGCGACTTCCGGCACGAGCCAGCCATTGTCCCAGGCTCGATCGACGATGGTGCACTCGATGGATTTGATGGTGACCGGATTGTCGTCGATGTTCAGCGTGCAGGATGCCTCGCAGGGCGCGGGGCAGATGCGGCCGGTGAACTCCGGAAAATTATTGGTCGAATGCAGATTGCGCGAGGCCTCGATCCAGTTGCCGGTGTAGACGAGATCGTTCCAGTCCGGGATCTGGTTGTTGACCGGGCAGCCGGGCGTGCCCGGCGCGACGGAGCCGGTGCCGTGGCAATAGGGAACGCCGCAATTCATGCAGCGCGCGGCCTGATCGCGCACTTCCTTCTCGGTCAGCGGAATCACGAACTCGTCGTAATTCTTGATGCGCTCGGCAACCGGCGCGTATTTGCGGTCGTTCCGCTCGATTTCGAGAAAACCTGTTATCTTGCCCATTAAACCAAACGCCCCGTAACCTTGTCAGCCACATTATCTTCGTTTGTCATTGCGAAGAGCGATAGCGACGAAGCAATCCAGTTCCGATGCCCATTCTGGATGCTTCGCTTCGCTTCGCTCGCAATGACACACGTATTGATACCCCTCACGCCCCGATCGCGATCGGCTGCTCGGCTTCCGCCTTCGCCTTCATGTCCTTCAGAGCGCGGCGGTATTCCACCGGCATCACCTTGCGGAATTTCGGCAAGTAAGTCTTCCAGTTCGCCAGAATATCAGCGGCCCGCTTCGAGCCCGCGAGCTTGGCGTGGCGCGAAATCAGGACGCGCAGGCGCTTAACGTCGTCTTCGAGAAGGTTCTCGAACACGTCGACGCGGCCATGCGCCTCAAGGTCAGCCTGCATGTAATACTCTTCCTCGGCGATTATTTCCTCCGAGAGAACAGGCTCAAGCTCGACCATCGCCATGTTGCAGCGCTTGGCGAACGTATTGTCCTCGTCGAGCACGTAAGCGACGCCGCCCGACATTCCGGCGGCGAAATTGCGCCCGGTCTTGCCGAGCACGACCACGATGCCGCCGGTCATGTATTCGCAGCAATGGTCGCCCGCGCCTTCGACCACCGCGACCGCGCCGGAATTGCGCACGGCGAAACGCTCGCCGGCGACACCGCGCAGATAAGCCTCGCCATCGATAGCGCCGTAAAGAACGGTGTTGCCGACAATAATGGATTCTTCCGGCACGATGCTCGAGATCTGCGGCGGCCTGACGATGATGCGCCCGCCCGACAGGCCCTTGCCGACATAGTCGTTGCCTTCGCCTTCGAGATCGAAAGTGACGCCGCGCGCCAGCCACGCGCCGAACGCCTGACCGGCCGTGCCCTTGATGCGGACATGAATCGTATCATGCGGCAGCCCGGCATGGCCGTAACGCTTGGCCACCGCGCCGGACAGCATCGCACCCGCGCTGCGGTCGGTGTTGTGGATTTCCGTGTCGATCTTCACCGGCGCGCCGCGATCGAGCGCGGCCTGCGCTTCCTTGATGAGCTTGCGGTCGAGCACGGCTTCGAGGTGATGATCCTGCGCCTCGGACTGATAGATCTTCTGGCCGGGCAGGGCCTTCTGCTTGACGAACAGTTTGGAGAAATCGAGGCCCTTGGCCTTCCAGTGCGCGACCAGCGTGGATTGGTCCAGCATCTGGCTCTGGCCGACCATCTCGTTGAAGGTGCGGTAGCCGAGCGAGGCCATGATCTCGCGCACTTCCTCGGCGACGAAGAAGAAATAATTGATGACATGCTCCGGCTGGCCGGTGAACCGCTTGCGCAGCACCGGGTCCTGCGTCGCGACGCCGACCGGGCAGGTGTTCAAATGGCACTTGCGCATCATGATGCAGCCGGCCGCGATCAATGGCGCGGTGGCGAAGCCGAATTCGTCGGCACCGAGCAGCGCACCGATCACGACATCACGGCCTGTTCTGAACCCGCCATCGACCTGGACGACGATGCGGCTGCGCAGCCGCTCGCGCACCAGCGTCTGGTGGGTTTCAGCGATGCCGATTTCCCACGGCGATCCCGCATGCTTGATCGAGGTCAGCGGCGAGGCGCCGGTGCCGCCTTCGAAACCGGAGATCGTCACGTGATCGGCACGCGCTTTCGCAACGCCCGCCGCGACGGTGCCGACGCCGATTTCGGAGACCAGCTTCACCGAGACTGCGCCGTCAGGATTGACGTTCTTCAGGTCATAGATGAGCTGCGCGAGGTCCTCGATCGAATAGATGTCATGATGCGGCGGCGGCGAGATCAGGCCGACGCCCGGTGTCGAATGGCGCACCTTGGCGATGGTCTCGTCAACCTTGTGGCCGGGCAACTGACCGCCTTCGCCGGGCTTGGCGCCCTGCGCCATCTTGATCTGCATCATGTCGGAGTTGACGAGATATTCCGTCGTTACGCCGAACCGGCCCGAGGCGACCTGCTTGATCGCCGAGCGCATCGAATCGCCGTTGGGCAGCGGCTTGTAGCGGTCGGATTCCTCGCCGCCCTCGCCGGTGTTGGACTTGCCGCCGATGCGGTTCATCGCAATCGCCAGCGTGGTATGCGCCTCGCGCGAGATCGAGCCGTACGACATCGCGCCGGTGGCGAAACGTTTGACGATGCTGGCGGCGGATTCGACTTCGTCCAGCGGCACCGGCTTGCGCTTGTCGTCCTCGGCTGTCCTGATCTTGAACAGGCCGCGCAGGGTCAGCAGCTTCTCGGCCTGATCGTTCAGGTTCTTGGCGAATACCTTATAGCGCTCCTGCGAATTGCTGCGCACGGCGTGTTGCAGTGTGGAAACCGAATCGGCGTTCCACGCGTGATCCTCGCCGCGCGCACGAATGGCGTATTCGCCGCCGACATCGAGGAAGCTCTTGTAGACCGGCGAATTGCCGAACGCATCGCTGTGGCGGCGCGCGGTCTCCTCGGCGATCTCGCCGAGACCGACGCCTTCGATACGGGTATGGGTGCCGACGAAATATTTCGCGATGAAATCGGCCTTGAGGCCGATGGCGTCGAAAATCTGCGCGCCGCAATAGGACTGATAGGTCGAGATGCCCATCTTCGACATGACCTTGAGCAGGCCCTTGCCGATCGACTTGATGTAACGCTTGACGAGCTCCTTGTCGTCCAGCGCGCCCGGCAGACGGTCCTTCATCGCGATGATGGTCTCAAAGGCGAGATACGGATTGATGGCCTCGGCGCCATAGCCGGCGAGGCAGGCGAAGTGGTGCACTTCGCGCGGCTCGCCCGATTCCACGACAAGACCGACCGAGGTGCGCAGGCCGACGCGGATCAGATGGTGGTGCACGGCGGCGCAGGCCAGCAGCGACGGGATCGGAATGCGATCCGAGCCGGTCATGCGGTCGGACAGAATGATGATGTTGTCGCCTTCGCGCACCGCGGCTTCCGCGCGCGCGCAAAGCTCGTCCAGCACCTGCTCCATGCCGGCGGCGCCGAGGCCGGCGTGGAACGTCGTGTCCAGCGTGCGCGATTTGAAGTGCGAATCCACGACCTCGGAGATCGAGCGGATCTTTTCCAGATCGGCGTCGGTCAGGATCGGCTGGCGTACTTCGAGGCGCTTGGTGTTCTGCATGCCCTGAAGATCGAGCAGGTTCGGACGCGGGCCGATGATCGAGACGAGGCTCATCACCAGCTCTTCGCGAATCGGATCGATCGGCGGGTTGGTCACCTGCGCGAAGTTCTGTTTGAAGTAAGTAAACAGCGGCTTGGGCTTGTCCGACAGCGCCGACAGCGGCGTGTCGGTGCCCATCGAGCCCATGGCTTCTTCGCCTATCGCGGCCATCGGCGACATCAGGATGTTGATGTCCTCCTGAGTGTAACCGAACACCTGCTGGCGATCGAGCAGCGACAGGTTCGAACGCATGCCCTTGGTCGGCGCGTCATTCAAATCCTCGAGCACGATTTGGGTGCGGTCGAGCCACTCGCGATAGGGGTGGCTCTTCGACAGCTCGGCCTTGATCTCGTCGTCGGGAATGAGGCGGCCCTGTTCGAGGTCGACCAGCAGCATCCTGCCCGGCTGCAAACGCCATTTGGTGATGATCTGATCTTCCGGAATCGTCAGCGTGCCCATCTCGGACGCCATCACGATGCGGTCGTCCTTGGTGACGAGATAGCGCGCCGGCCGAAGTCCGTTGCGGTCGAGCGTCGCGCCGATCTGGCGGCCGTCGGTGAACGCCAGCGCGGCGGGGCCGTCCCACGGCTCCATCAGCGCGGCGTGATATTCGTAGAACGAGCGGCGCTCTTCATCCATCAGGGGATTGCCGGCCCACGCCTCGGGGACCAGCATCATCATCGCGTGCGAGAGCGAGTAGCCGCCTTGCACCAGGAATTCGAGCGCGTTGTCGAAGCAGGCAGTGTCCGACTGGCCTTCGTAGGAGATCGGCCACAGCCGGCTGATGTCCTTGCCGAACAGGTCGGACTGCACCGACGCCTGGCGCGCCGCCATCCAGTTGACGTTGCCGCGCAGCGTGTTGATCTCGCCATTATGCGCGACCATGCGATAGGGATGCGCCAGCGACCATGTCGGAAAGGTATTGGTCGAAAAGCGCTGATGCACCAGCGCCAGTGCCGAGATGAAATCGTCCTCGTGCAAATCGGCGTAATACTTGCCGAGCTGGTCGGCGAGGAACATGCCTTTATAGACGATGGTACGGCATGACAGCGACACCGGATAATAGCCGGCGAGGCCGCGCTCGCGGCGCTGATAGATTGCGTTCGAGATCGATTTGCGCAGCACATACAGCCGCCGCTCGAAATCATCCTCGGTCTTGATCTTGGTGCCGCGGCCGATGAACAACTGCATGTTGCCCGGTTCGGTCGGCTTGACGGTTTCTCCCAAGGAGGAGTTGTCGGTCGGCACCTCGCGCCAGCCGAGCAGCACAAGATCTTCCGCCTTGATCTGGTCGGCGATGATGCGCTGGATCACCGTGCGCCATGATTTGTCGCGCGGCATGAACACCGCGCCGATGGCGTATTCACCGGGATTTGGCAGCGTGAAGCCAAGCTCCTTGGTCTTGCGCGCAAAAAATTCGTGCGGGATCTGCACCAGAATGCCAGCGCCGTCACCGGCGCGCGGGTCTGCGCCGACCGCACCGCGGTGTTCGAGGTTGCAAAGGATGCCGAGCGCATCGCTCACGATCTGATGGGACTTCTTGCCCTTGATGTTGGCGATGAAGCCGACGCCGCAGGAATCCTTCTCCTGCGACAAATCGTAGAGTCCCTCCGCGGGAGGACGCCAAGTGTGTTCGTGTGCATGTTCGTGAGCATGTTCGAGATTATGCTCGGCCGCCTCATCGCCGTGTTTGAGGTTGAGTTCAACCGCGCCGTCCGGAGCAGAGGCGATCTGCAAACCATGACCACTCAACGCGTCGCGTTCGAACTCTGAACTGCTCATCCCGATCCTCAACTCAAGGGCCTCGAAGCCCTCACCCCATCAATGCCCCGGCGCACCTTCGGCGTCGGCGGCTCGTCTGCGCGGCATTTGTCCAAAAACCGCCCAACACCGCTCGCCGAAGACGAGCCTATTGCGAAAATTCAGGCCCGCAGGCGCCATTATGGCTAACGGACAGTCTTTTCAGTGCATGACATTGCAAGTGCCGTGCCCGGAATTCCAGCAAATTTAGGACAGTATTACTGTCCTACCGCCCAGATTGCCAAACTTTTTCTTAACACACAAGCAGGTGCGAGTCCTCGCCGCCATGCCGCCAGCGGAGGCGTCATCTGCCTCAATTGCTGCGCCGATTGCGGCCTGATCGCCGTGCTCTGGCCCAAGCTCCGCCGAAATCGGATTCGATCTTTGCCTCGGCCTTGGGCCGAACATCCAAGGTTTCGCGACGATTGAGGGGATAATCTCATGCGTTCGTTTTCAAGGAAAAAGATGACAATCGGCGGCGTGATGGCGTGCGCGGCTTCCGCGCTGTTTTTCGCGCCAGCGGCGCGGGCCGCCGGCGATCTGCCCTATGTTTACATCCCGCCGATCGATGTCGATGTGAATGTCGATGTTGATCTTGGGCGGCGTGGTGCGCCGAGATATGACGATCCGCGCAGTGTCTATGCCGGGCTTCCACCGGGACATTACGAGCGCGAGATCGACAGGCCGCTGGTTGCGCCCGATCAAGTCGCAGCGATGCTGCGCTCGACAGGTTTTTCGCTGCTTGGCCCGATCAACCGCCGTGGCTGGGTCTATACCGTCGCGGTGCTCAATCCACGTGGTGATGATGGCCGCGTGATCGTTGACGCACGCACCGGCGCGATCATTCG